>JAABTD010000423.1 GCA_011390065.1 Desulfobacteraceae bacterium | reverse complement strand
AGATCCACGGTCTCCGTCTCGCTGGGGCGGATGTAGCCGAAATGGTCGGCGTCGTCCGTCACGAAGGGGTTCCGGGAAAAGAGCAGTTCGATGTCCATGGGATAGTACCGGATGCGGCATCGCTCGATGTTCCGGTACCGGATCGTGATCCGGCGGGATTCCACCGAGAAGTCGAGGCTGAGCGCGGTGGCCGCAAGTCGGGACTGGGCCTGGTCCCGATCCTTGTCGTCCGCCACAGCCGCGGCTTCGCCCGCCATCTCAGCCAGTTGATCCGCGGCCTGCTGGAAAAAGTTTCGCCAGCGCGGGACCGGATAATCGGCATACGCCGCCACGGTCTTGCGGGCCCGGTCCAGGTCGCCGGTGTAAAAATCGATGTAGGTCCGGAGATAGTCGTACTGAAGCTGCGTCGCTAATCGCTTGGGCTCGATCCGCTGGAAAAAGGAGATGGCCTCCGCAACCCTGTCCTGGAGCAGCAGGTAGTAGACCACCGCGGTCAGGTCCGCGTCGTCCAGACGGGGCCGGTAGGACAACACCGACATGAGGTCGTGATACTGTGCGTTGAACCGGTCGTTCAGGATTTTCCGTTCGTCCCCAAGGGTATGGGCCCGGGCGTTGACCAGGGGCCGGTATTCCAGGTGCTGGTAGGTTTTCCGCTCCACCGGATCGACCGTCAACAGGGCGGTGTCGATGGCGTATCCCACCTGGTCGGCGTACTCGGAATGTTCCAGGAACTCCCGGATCGTCGGTTCAGCCCCATGATGGAGCCCATAGGACCAGAGGGTGTGATCGTAGACATGTCGGGACCGGAGCAGGTCCAGGGCCGCGTCGAAGAATTCCCGGTCCTTCATCCGGAAGGCGATCCTGGACAGGTCGATCCGGTTGAGATTGTGGGATCGCATATAAGCGAGGACCCCATCGGGATCGCCGTTCTGGGATACGTAGGCCCAGGATTCCGTGTCGATCTTCGTGAGTTGGGCCACCACGTTCAGGTTGGACGGTTCGGCCCCGGCCACGAAGGCCTCGTTCCGGGCCACCTGCACCGGGTAATGGCCGAAGGTTCCGGCGGCGGGAAAATAGAAATGGTATTCATAGGTCTGGGTGGCGTAGGGTTCCAGCGCGACGTGCTCGCCTTCGGTATAAAACCCCTCTTTCAGCGGCATGGCGCCCAGCGGGATCCGGAGCAGGAGGCGCAGCTTCCGCCGCGAGGACGTCGGATTGCTCAGGACCACCTGGCACCCGTAAGGCGTCTGGAGCAGGAACTCCTCGGACACGAACTTGTCGAACCGCTCGTTGCCCTCGTACCGGTACCGGTCGTCGGGACGGAAATACCGCTGGGTCACCATCATGGGCAGGGGCGTTTCCGCAGCCGGGGCCGGCCGGATCTCCTGGTGGAAGGCGATCAGGGGACTGCCGGCGGTCAACGAAAAGCTCCGGTCGTCGGCGTCGGTTTTGTGCGTCTTGGCTTCAAACGGCAGATCCAGCACCGACAGGGCCAGCATCATCTCGGCGAAATTGGAAACCGCTTCGGGGAAGGCTTCGGAGAAAAAGGGCGCGCCCGCGTCGCTCAGGGCGTAATCCTTCCAGAAACCGTTCACCGTAATGAGATCGGCGTCCTGCGCCGCGATGGGCAGATGGTAGTAGTTGTTCTCGGCCCATTCCTTCGTCTTGTCGAGTTTGCGGAAAAACGGGCGGGCTTTCTCGCGGACCTCCCGTCGCGCCTGTTTCTTGAACGCCCGCCCGCTTTCCGGGGCCGGCGGCGGCGCGGCCGACGGCATGGCCTGGATCATGGACTTCGCGGCCCCCAGAAAATCGCCCCGGGTCGCCTCGGCGGGGGCCGCCTCTTCCGTCTCCATGGCCATGTCGTAAGCCAGTTCTTCCATGGGCGCTTCGCCGTCTTCATCCCTCAACGCCGCCTTCAGGTCGTCGATCCCGAAGGCGTCGCCCTCCAGGACGCTGCCCCGCAGGGCCGTGTCAAAGGCCCGGTTGAACCGCTCGACGTCCGGCGGGATCATCTCGAACCGCTCCTTCACGAACCGGCCGACGCGTTCCCGGTCCCCCGGTCCGCCACGGGCCAGCAGGATCTTTTCCACGATGTTGAGCCGCGAAAAGGCCCACGGATCGAGATAGGGGGTCATGTCCGCCCCCAGGAGCCAGTGGTCCATGAAGGTCTTGTCCTTCTTGTTCCCGAGATAGGACCGGATCACCCGGTCGAAGAAGGGCCGGTCCTTGTGGAACAAAAAGAAATTGAGTTCATGGCAGGCGAATTCAGCGTATTTGTCGGCCTTCTCCGCGTCGTCCATGTCGGGCCAGCGGAGGATGAAGGCGAATTTTTCCAGGGTGGCGTCCCCGCTCAGGGTGGCCATGAGCCGGTAGACCTTGCCCAGGGTGTCGAACACCTCGAACTCGGCCGTGGCGATGTCCGAAATCCGGAGCGCTTCGCCTGCCGGAACGATGGAGATTTCCTTCTGCTCGGTGAAATGGATCGTGGGATCGAGCTTGTCCCGGAGCCGGAGGTCCCGCCGGGCGATGTCCGTGGCCGGC
>JAABTD010000043.1 GCA_011390065.1 Desulfobacteraceae bacterium | reverse complement strand
GAACCCGAGCCGGACTGGTGCCATCGCCGGCTGGCGGCGGAATATTTGCAAAAGCAATGGGGCGATGTCGATATTCGGCATTTGACTTAAAGGCGAAGGGTGTTTTAAGACAATATGCGATGGAAGAAATGAGGGTAGGCGAGTCACGGGGGATGGTGCGGATTCCGATGGATTTGGAGGCATTTCCTTGACAGGACGTCTTTATGCCATTGAAGGGTAATCAAAACCATGGCGACCATTATGCGTCCCGGACCGTATCGGATCTATTTCCACAGCCATGAACCGAATGAACCACCGCATGTTCACGTGGACCGGAACAGCTCATCGGTCAAAATCTGGCTGGCGCCGGTATCCATTGTCCGAAACATAGGGTTCAGCCCGCGTGAATTGCGTAAGATAGAAAATATGGTAACGGATAACAAAAATCGGCTGCTGGAGGCCTGGCATGCCTATTTCAGATATTAATCCCGGACAGGCCGTCAAGGATGTCCGCTTGACCGAAGATACGCTGGCCGTCGATTTGATGGACGGCCGCACAATCATCGCCCCTCTGGCCTGGTACCCGCGGCTGATGCGCGCTACGTCTACAGAGCGAAATAACTGGGAGATCAGCGGCGCGGGGTTTGGGATACACTGGCCGGATATCGATGAAGACCTGAGCACCGAAGGCTTATTGCGAGGCGCCCCAGCGCCTTGGCAGCCCATGCGGGCGGCGGCGGTTGAGTGATAGGCCAAGAGTTTGGCGCTGTCCGAACCGCCCGAAAAATGAATGCCGATTGACGTGAACGGCCTGACCATCCAGGATCTCCGATTCCAGCACATTGGGCCACTGACGCTTTATTTGAAAACCGGCGAATGCGTCGGCATCACCGGCCCGTCCGGGGTGGGCAAAACCCTTTTCCTCCGGGCCGTGGCGGATATGGACCCTCACGAGGGGCGGATGTTCCTGGACGACAGGTCGTCAACGGATCTGACGGGTCCGGAATGGCGCCGTCGGGTCGGATACTTGCCGTCGGAAAGCGCCTGGTGGTTTGAGACCGTCGGAGAACATCTTAGTGGCGTGAGGCCCGAATGGCTCCGCGGTTTAGGATTTGAAGAGGAGGTGCTGGGCTGGCAGGTCTCCCGTTTATCCAGCGGGGAGCGGCAGCGGCTGGCCCTGATCCGCCTGCTCTCCAACGGACCCCGGGCCCTGCTGTTGGACGAGCCCACCGCCAACCTGGATGCCGACAATATCGACAAGGCCGAATCCATTTTGACGGCCTACCGACAACGCCGCCACCCGCCGGTGATCTGGGTGAGCCACGATGCGGACCAACTGGCCCGGGTCGCCGACCGCCAATTCCGGCTCCTCCCGGACGGCCTGACCCCTCTATAGCCTTTTATCTCATGGACATCATTCCCCTAACTCCTTTCGATCTATCCCTCGCCGCCCTGCTCATGGCGGCCCTCGCCCTTCTCTCACTGTCCATGAGACTCCGCTTGGAACGCCAGATTTTGATCGCCGCGGCCCGGACCACGGTCCAACTGCTCCTGGTAGGGTTGGTCCTGAAAGCGATTTTCTCCAACGTTCACTTCGGCTGGATCGCCCTCATGGCCGCCGTTATGCTGCTGGCCGCGGGTCGGGAGGTGGTGGGCCGGCAGAAACGACGCTTCATCGGATGGCGCGGGTTCGGCATCGGCACGCTCTCCATGTGCATCTCTTCCTTCACGATAACCGTTCTGGCCCTCACCGTGGTCATCGAGATCGACCCCTGGTACGAGCCTCAGTACGCCATTCCGCTGTTGGGGATGCTCTTGGGCAATACCATGAACGGCATCGCCATCGGACTGGATCGGCTCACCGGCATGGCCCGGGATCTTCGGGGGGCCATCGAGGGAAGGCTGATGCTGGGACAGACGGCCCGGGAGGCCATCGACGACATCCGGCGGGAGAGCATCCGGGCCGGGTTGATTCCCATTATCAACTCCATGTCGGCCGCCGGCCTGGTCAGCCTGCCGGGCATGATGACCGGTCAGATCCTGGGCGGCAATCCGCCCATGGAGGCGGTGAAATATCAGATCCTGGTCATGTTTCTCATCGCCGGCGGCACCGGGTTCGGCACCATGACGGCGGTCTGGCTGGGGTCCCGACGATTGTTCGATGAACGGGAGCGGTTGCGGCTGGATCGGTTGAAGGTTGTAAGGAAATAGGGCCGCTAATCTTTTGAAGAGTCCCTGGATTTGGGGATTGAAATCAGGTATTATGGTCAGAGCTTGGGCATTTGTTTTATGCTTCAGAACGCCGGATCGACAACAATTTAGGAGGGATCTCATGGTACCCTTGAAACAAGAAGTCATCGACGCCATTTCAAAAATGCCGGAACCGGCGGATATCGACGATATCATGTATCGCCTTTATGTTATCGATAAGATACGAAAAGGGCGGGAGGCGGCGGAAAAGGGCGAGGTGACGTCCAACGAAGAATTGAGAAAAGAAATCGAACAGTGGTGAGGTGGAAGAAAACGCCACTTTGTCGCCGCATACGAAGATGGCCGACAGCGTTGACGATTCAGTCCAAAAGGCTCAACTGAACCGCTTTTTTCCCTTCGCCGTCCTTTTTAAGCTGCTTTTTCTTTGAGCCCAATGAAGCCGTGGCGCTTTTCTTGTTTTTCGCAGCCGCTTGAGGGGCATTGGCGTCGAGTTCTAAAGGGGCGTAGGTGGCGTTCAGGGTGTTTTCATCTCCCCGCTCCACCGAAAGCAATTCCTGGAAGACGAGGTCCGCCTCCTGTTTGGTGATGACGGGGAACCCGTAAAAGTGGTTGGTGTGTTTGCAGGGCTTGTTGTTTTCGGTTCGGTCTTTGATGAAATCCTGGTGGGCGGTCAGGCGCTGCAAAAGCCGTTCGTTCGCGAGGGGGACGATGTCGTCTGTTTTTGAAAGGATGGCCTCCTTAAACCCCGTTTCGATCTCGTATCCCACGGAATTCCGACAGGAGCCCATGGCGGCGAACAGCGTCGTGCCGATGCCCAGGAAGGGGTCCAGCACTGTATCTCCGATAACCGAAAACATGTTGATCAGCCGGTAGGGCAGTTCAAAGGGGAAGGCGGCGGAGCGTTGGCGGGTTTTCTTTTCGAACAACCCCTGGCGGGTCCCCTTGAGTTCCATCCAGACATCCGAGAACCACTGGTTCCGTTCCTCCCAGAAATAGGCGCTGGCCCGTCGATTCTGTTTGTCCGCATCCCGGTTGAATTCCCGTTTGCCGCCTTTCCGAAAAATCAGAACGAACTCGTGCTCCAGGGTGACGTAGGCGCCGGGCGGGTACATCCCCGACCCCATGAATTTGTTGGGGGCGTTGGTCTGCTTCCGCCAGAGGATGGCGGGCAGCATGGAAAAACCGAGTTCCAGCATTGCCGATACGATCCGGGAATGGCTGGCGTAGAGGGCGAAATCGCCCTTGATGGTCCGGGTGGCGTCCCCGATGTTGACGCAGGCGATGCCGCCGGGCTTCATGACACGATAAACCTCCTTCCATACCTTATCCAGTTCTTGGTTCATCAGCTCGAAGGCTTTCGGTCCGTCGCCCCTTTGGAGGGCGAGGTCGATCTTGGGATTCTGAGAGATGAACATCTCGTCCCACATCTCGATCATGGGGTAGGGCGGCGAAGTGACCATAAGGTCGATGGAACCGGTGGACGTTTTCGCCATTTTTCCGGCGTTTTGGAAATGAATTTGATGGGTGGTTTTCATGATGGCGATGCGTGATCCTTATGTTGAACTGAACATGGCAAGATAATTGGCGAACAACCGCGGATGGACTCGCGAAAACCGGTCGAAATCTGCGGTGAGGGCCAGGCCGGGGACGATGGCGCGGACCGCGGGGATCTCCAGGTCCGCCCGGGTGATGTCGACGTAGACCGGCGGGAACCCGTTGGCGGTCAGGAGGGATTCCAGCAGCGCCAGATCCCCTTCGGCGGACCCGGTGCTGTAATCGGGGAGGTCCTCCAGGCGGCGGACCGGGAGTTCCCGTTCCGGCAGGACGGACGGCGGGCCGCCGGGAAAGGGAAACGGGGTCTCGGTCAGGGCCGCAATAAGAGCCCGCCTGCCGTCTAATCCCGCGCCGACGCCTTTGGCGATCTCGCCGCCGGGTTTGCCCACGAAGCATTTCCAGCAGGGGACCCCATGAGCCGGGGTGATGTCCTGAAACTGGACATGGATGCCGTAGGAGCGGTATTCCTTCAGCAGTCCTGAGATGTCGGGATCATCGGATTCGATGCGGAAGCATTTTTCAGGATCAAAGGGCATGGTCCCTTCAGCGTCCCGTTCCAGGCATTCCAGGAGTCCGCTCACTTTGGCCCCCGCCAGGGTCAGGCCTGAGGCGAGGCCGGTGGAGCCCAGCCCTGAAAAAAGGTCGATTTCGTCCAGGTTGGAAAACAGGAAGACGCACTGAACGGGAACCCGAATGGGCGCGTCCCCGGCGGTTTTGCCCTCGATCCAGTGGAGCGGTTCGTTGTCGTAGGGCGCTTCCAGCGGGAGGCGGTTCGGGTCCAGGGCTGTGATTCCGTTTCCGGACAGTTCGCCGTAACTGGCTAGGATCAATGGATAAGGCCGGGTGCGATTCAGCACGCCTTCGTCCCCAACGCTGGCAAACGCCGACACCCGCTCGGCCACTTCCATGGCGCAGGCGGCCTGGGCCGGTTCGGGATGGAGACCCCGGCCGTAGGAGTTCTGAACCCCGGATACGGTAAAATCGTGCCGGCCGTGGTGAACGGCAAAAGAAAGCCGCCACTGGCGGATCAGGGCCCAGGGGCTCAGGGAGGCGGTGTGGCGTTTGGCGTCGTCCATCAGCACGTCGAGGGCCGAGAGCCGGTCCAGGGCCGTGTAGGCCACCGCCTCCGGCGCGGGCGGCGGTTCGGACGCTACCCGGTCTTTCCCGGTCGGCGCCAGCTCGCGGATGTGGACGACGTCCGCCGGGGACGGCGGCGCGTCCGGGGGCAAGGGCGGCTCGATGCCGGCCTCGTCCGGCGGCGGCAGCGGTCGGTGGAAAACGATGTTGGGTTCGAAAAGCTGCATCCATCTTAAATGGATTTCGTGGTCCGGCTGAAGGAGGGATCGGATGTAGACCAGGGGCGTGTGGCCGGCCATTGCCCGCAGGTCCTCCCGGCTGAACAGCGACTGGAGGCCGGTGAACTTCCCGTGCATCAGGCAGGCCTCGTAAAGGAGCGCCCCGAAAACCGGGTTGCCGGGCACGGCCTCCTTGATCCATCCCTTCACCTTCCCTTCCGGGAGCACCTTCAGGACGTTGAGAAGGTGCTTGTGGAGAAAGCCGTCAAACGGATGCTGCCGCAGAGAATCGACCCACGCGCTGAAAAACCGGTCCCGAACCGGTTCGCAGGCAAAATATCCGGAACTGGCCGATGTTTCCTGAAGTTCAAGGGTGTATTCGATGGGTCCTGCCGGCCCCTGTCCATCATTCATCTCCGGCTCCTTTAGCCTCTTCAGGCTTGACCGCTTCTTCCAGGTCCTCGTCCAACGGTTTCCGTCCGAAAATCCGGGCGCCGATGATGCTCAGTTCGTAGAGAAACATCAGGGGAAAGGCCATCATGATCTGGGTGATCACGTCCGGCGGGGTGAGGATGGCCGAGCCGATGAAAAAGAGCAGCAGAGCGTATTTCCGGTTTTTTTTGAGAAAATCGACGGAGACCAAGCCCAGCCGGGCCATGAAGGTGATGACCATGGGCAGTTCGAAGGCGATGCCGAAGGCCAGGAGGAGCTTGGCGGCGAAGCTCAGGTACTCCTTCATGGAGGGCAGCGGCTGGATGGTGTCGCTGGCGAACCCCAGAAAAAACTTGAAGCCCCAGGGAAAGACGATGAAATACCCGAACAGGGCCCCGCCCATGAAGAAGAATGTGGACAGGATGACGATGGGGATCATCAGCTTTTTTTCTTTCTGGTAGAGCCCCGGGGCCACGAACATCCAGAACTGGTAGAAGATGACCGGGGCCGCCAGCCCGATCCCGGCCAGCAGCGCCACCTTGAGGTAGGTGAAAAAGGCCTCGGGCAACCCGGTGAACACCAGTTTGTCCCCCTCCCCCATGGCGGAGATCAGCGGATGGGCCAGCACCTGGAAAAGCGTTTCTTTGAAGAAATAACAGATCACGAAACCGGCGCCGACGGCGTAGAAGGCGCGGATCAGCCGTTTCCGCAACTCCTCCAGATGGGCGGTAAACGGCATTTTATCGTCTTCATGCGTCATCGGCGGACCTTTTTTCCGGCGCTGGGGGTTCATCAGTCGTTTGGGACCCTACTGTCTCAGGGCCGGGCTCCGACGGCGCCTCGGTCTTCCGGGCGTTTGTTGCGGCGCCGGTCGCCGCTGTTTCTTCCGGCGATGCATCTTCGGCCGGCGTCCCGCTGTCCGGCGTTTCCGCGGTTGTCCCTTTTAGCTCCGGCGGTTCGGATGCCGTGGCGTCATCGAACCGTTTCCGGACATCGTCGTTCATCTCGTCGAAGGTCTTTCGCACCTCGGAAAGCTGCGAGTCGATATCCATTGTATCCTTGAACTCATTGGTGGCGCGCTTGAACTCTCCCATGGCCCGGCCCAGAGATTTGGCCAGGTCCGGCAGCTTTTTGGGTCCGATGACAATCAGCGCCACTGCCAGGATGAGCAGTATTTCAGGCATGCCCATGCCAAACATATCGGTCTCCTATTCCATCCAGTTAGAGATACGTCCAAACCCTTTTGTTTCTATGGCCCTTTTGTTTCTATGGAATGTTGTCTCGGGATGTCAAGGGGAATCAACCGTCGCCCCCGTCTTCGACCTTGATGCGGCTGCTGATGCAGGCATGGCAGGACCCGGACCGGATCCGGGCTGCATCCGACAGGGACAACACGCCGACCATCCGCTGGGAATCTCCTTCATGGACGAAGATCCGCTGAACCTGGGAGAAGATCAGCATCCGGATAGCGCTCTCCAGATAATCGTCTGCATCGCAGGAGAGGACCGGCCCGGACATCACGGTCCCGGCTGCGGCATCGGCATCGACGCCGTGTTTATAGGCCAGGGCCAGATCGGTCTTGGAGACGACGCCGGCGGGCCGGTGATCGGCATCCCGGATCAGCACGGCCCCGAATCGGCAGGCCGACAAGCCTTCCATGACGTCGGTCAACGGGGCGTCTTCGGAAAAACTTTTCACCGAAGGGGTCATCACCTCCCGCACCGTGTAGCGGATCACGTCCTGTGCGTTGCTTTTCTTTCGCTGTCCTCGGCTGTAGCGGCATTCCCGGCAGAACCGGTAAAGCAGCCCCACGATGTCGGGGTAGGCCAGGGCGCCGGCCGCCTGGTCGCCTTCCATTATATAGAGCCGGTAAACCCCGTTTTCCCGCATCTGTTCCAGGGCGGTTTCAAGAGGGTCCGACGCCCGACAGAAAAGAGGCGGAGAGATCATGATGTCCGACACCGGCGTCTCAATGGGCAATCCCGCATAATACGCGCCCATGACATCCGTTTTGGAAATCACCCCGACGGGATGATTCTCCCCTTCTGCAACCAGCAGGGCGTTGACTTTGTATTTGATGCAGCGACCGATGGCCTGATCCAGATCGGCTTTCACCGGCGTTTGAATCACCTGCCGGCGCATGGTCTCCCCGACGGTGACGTTGGACAGCGCGTTTTGTTTCTGGATAATGCCCATGAGGGGAACTCGTTTTTAAGTCAGCGCGTCGGCCAGATGGTAAAACAGATCAGAGATGTAGAGAATGCCCTGGATCTGATCCGTCTCTATCACCGGGATCCGACGGATGTGTTTTTTGATCATGATGTCCAGAGCCACCAGAAGGTGGGTGTCCGGCGTCACCGAAATCACCTCCCGCGTCATGACGTCTCCCACCCGGATGAGCCGGGTCTGCCGGCAGGAAGATTCCACCAGGCCGGCGATGTCCACATCTTCCATGGCGCCCCAGATGTGGATGTGTTTGGGTCGGATCAGCAAAAGGATGTCGTGCATGGACAGCATCCCGACCAGTCGGCCCTCGGGGTCGGTCACCATCATGCCGAAAATCTTCCGGCCCTCTGCCTCGCCGGCGGTTTTGAACATCCCCACCGCCTGGGAAAGCAGCATCTGCGGGGACAGAACATGGAACCGGCGGGACATCACATCTTTTACTGCAACGTTCATTATCGGCTTTCTTCGGAGTTCAGGACCAGAACGAACAGGTCTCCGTTGTGGCGCATGTGGCCGGCGGCGATCTCCGCATAGGGTCCGCTGCCCCAGAAAAGATCCCCCCGCCCCGGCCCTTTGATGGCGCCGCCCGTGTCCTGGGTCAGGACGAACCGGGAAAAGTCGCGCCATTCCACGATCCGGCCGTCGCCGTCCACCAGAGGCTTTTCGGTTCGGATAAAGGCCAGGGCCGCCAGGGGAAAGATCGACCGGTCCACGGCAATGGAGCGGCCCGGCGTCAACCGGACATTGAGGGCCCCATAAGGGCCGTCTGCCTCCACGCTGAAAAAAATATAGGACGGATTGTGGTTGAGGATCCGGCGGATCTCCTCCGGATGGGATTTGAGATAGGCCTTGATGGCCTGCATGGACATCTCTTCCAGAGAGACCTTGTCCTCGTCGATGAGCACCTGGCCGATGGAGCGGTAGGGTCGGCCGTTTTTGGCGTTGTAATGAACGTTGACGGTTTCGCCGGAGGTCAGGGCGATTTTGCCCGATCCCTGGATGTGGAGAAAAAACAGGTCCACCCGGTCGTCCACCCAAGCCAGCACGTCGGCCTTCCCCACCAGGGCCCCGCCCTCCATGATCGCTTCCCGGTCATGGTAGGGGACGAAAGTGTTTTCCGATACCCGGCCGATGATCCGCTCCCCCTTGTATTTGTCGGAGAACTGTCCCAGATCCACCACGGCCAGATCTTCGGGCCGGCCATAGACCGGGAAGCGATAGCGTCCTTCCGGGGTTCGGTTTCCTTTTAACAACGGTTCGAAATAGCCGGTGAAGAGAACCCGGCCCGTGGTTTCCCGGCCGGCGGATCGGTAAACCCGGTAGTGATCCCGGATAAAGCGGTCGATCTCGCCCATGGCGGGTTTCCGGGCGACGAAGGCCAGCAGCCGTTCCATGGATCGGACCATGTGGGCGGCGGGATAGGCGTCGTCGCCGAAGTGGAAGATGCGGTCCGCCGGCACTCGGTTGAGGTAGATCAGGTTCTGGCGGATCGCTTCGGACAGACCGTCAAGGAACATGTCGTCAGTGAACCGGGGCAGGTCCGCTTCGGCGACCCGGGCCAGGGGTTTGCCGACCGGGGGCGGCTTTTCGGGCCCGGGGCAGCCAATCAGGAACGCCAGAAGGGCCGAGAGGACGTAAAACCAGAGGAATCGCCTCATTCGGCGCCGTCCTCCGCCCCGTTTTCCGTCATGATGTCCGGTCGAAGCCATGTTCCGCTCTTGCCTCCTGATTTTTCCAGTAAACGGATGTCGGAGATGGTCATGGACCGATCCGAAGCCTTGCACATGTCGTAGATGGTCAGGGCCGCCACCGAAACCGCGGTCAGGGCCTCCATTTCCACGCCGGTCTGGCTGGTCATGCGCACCGCCGCCCGGATGTCGATGGCCAACGTCTCCGGGTCCGGTTCGAAATCCACCTGGATGTGGGTGATGTTGAGCGGATGGCACATGGGGATGAGGTCCGCCGTCCGTTTGGCGGCCATAACTCCGGCGATGCGGGCCGTTTCCAGGACGTTTCCCTTCCTGATGACCTGGTGCTGGATCTTTTCCAGGGTTTCGGCAGCCATGAAAATCCGACCGCCGGCAACGGCCTGGCGCCGGGTGGGGTGTTTTTCCGATACGTCCACCATGCGGACGCGACCTTTGTCGTCGATGTGGGTGAAGTCCGACAAGTGTTTCCACCTTTCCGAATGAATAAAAAAACAGAAATTACCACACTCGTCGGCATCCATCAATCCTAAAAGCGGCCAAACCGGAAAAGGGCTGCGGGATGTTCGGTTCATCCTTTCGGGAACCGGTCGGCGTCCGGCCATTGGGTGGGGCAGGGGGACCTATACTTCGGCTTCGATTTTCTCGGTCAGAAACCGGACCTGTTTTTTCAGGGCGACATCCTCTTTGAGGCCCTTTTCAACGGTTCCGACGGAGCGGTAGACCGTGGCGTGGTATCGGTTGAAACTCTTGCCGATGGCCTGGAGGGTATGGTCGGTCATTTTCCGGGTCAAATAGATGGCGATATGGCGAGGCCGGGCGATGACCTGCTTCCGGGACTTGGAGACGATGTCCGACACCGCGATGCTGAAGTGTTTGCACACGATTTCCTTGATGAGATCGATGGTGATGGCCTTTCTGGCCCGGGCGATGTTCTGGGTCACGCCCCGGGCCAGATCCATGTCGATGGCCTTGCCAAGAAGAGAGGATTTGGCAGTGACGCCGATCAGCCCGCTTTCCAGCTGACGGACGTTTTCGCACAACTCGCCCGCCAGAAACTCCAGCACCTCGCCGGGCAGGGTGTGGCCGTGCTCCTGGGCCTTGCGTCGGAGAATTTTGATCCGGGTCTGGAAATCGGGCGGTTTGATAACGGGGATGAGGCCGCAGGTCAGGCGGGACCGGAGCTGATCGTTGATTTTCGGTATGTCGGACGGCAGGTAGCAGCTGGAAAAGATGATCTTTTTCTCGGCGTCCATGAGATAGTCCAGGGCCAGGGCCAGCTCGATCTGGGTCCGGTCCTTTCCTGTGAGAAAATGGATGTCTTCCAGGATGAGCGTGTCGCACCGGTTGCGGTATTTTTCCTTGAACTTGTCGATGCCGTCGTTTCGGAAGGCGTTGACCATCTCGTTGGTGAAGTCCTCGGCCGTGATATAGTAAACGCTTTCGTTGGGGCATTTATTCAGGATGTGGTGGCCGACGGCCTGGGAAAGGTGGCTTTTGCCCATCCCGGTTTCCGAGAGCAAAAACAGGGCGTTTTGCTGCATGGACTGCTGGGTTGCCAGAGAGAGGGCCGCCGAATAGGCAAAGTCGTTGTTGCCGGCCACAACGAAGTTGTCAAAGGTAAAGTTGCGGCGAAGCTTTCTTCCGGTGGCGGGCGGAACATGGATGTTGGGCAGGGTGAGCTGCCGGTCATTGATCAGCTCCTGGGGGGGCGCCGGTCTGCGGTCCGCGACCTGGAGGCAAATCCTGAAAGATTGCCCGGCGGCTTCCTGGACGGCGGCATCGATGAGATGCTGGTAGTGGTCGGTGACCCGTTTCTTGGAAAAGGAGTTTGGGCAGGTGATGACCACCTGGTCGTTTCCGTTGTCCTTGAACGCCAGGGGCTCGATCCACATGCGGTAGCTGTGGCTCGGCACCTGAGTCTTTATGGCCGCTTTTGCTTTTTCCCAGATCTGTTCCATGAATTCTTAACTTGTCCCGCTGTAAAAATTATAAGATATTATTCAACAACTGTATTGAGCCGTGCTTGAAAAGCGTTAATGGACAATAGAAAAACAGCATCTGCATCTGCCAGAACATGTTCCTATTCCAGAAGCGGTGCAAAACGACGGTTCCGGTCCAGCCTGTTTGTCAACCGTTCTGGATATGTGTATTGCATTGCGGAGGATTCGTCAAACCGGAAGAACCGTGTTTAAAAAGCGATGCGGCGGAACCGGCTCCAACTTTATATCTATCTGTTATAAAAAGATAAAAATAATATGAAAAGGTTCAACCCTCCCGAAATTGAGCGTTTTTTCAGCAGTGGCGTTTATCCAAGCATATTAAGCATCTCCGAAGTTCTCAGAAAAATTTGAACAAAGCGATATCTTCGTATTTCTGCTTTTTTCGTTCTAAAACTTCTGTTTTCTGATAATCAGTTCTTGAACTTAACTATCGAAGCATCACGTGTTGAAAAAAGCGCGGATTTCGGAAGCATTGTCGGTAGTTGCGTGCATAGTTTTTAAGCATTTGTAATGAATAGAAAAATTTTTATAGGTTGAGCTGGGTCGAATGATCGCTATAGCGGTGGAATCAAAAAAAACGGGCCATTAGAAGAGGGATGCCTGCGTTATCCAGAGAAAATCTTTATCGGATCTGCGCCAAAGCCCGCTGAATTCCACGGTTTCAGGTGATAATCGGAATGGCAGAGGGAAGGGCGTCAACCCGGTCGACTATGCGCCGTTATCCGGTTGCCCGAAACAGACTTCGGCCCCGGGACCTCCGCCTCGGGTTCATTTCCGTAAGGAAAACATGGGCGAACATCGCGGAACGTCGTCGCGAAAAGAATTGAAAGGGGAGGCGGCCGTTCAAAGAATGGTTATTACTTGACAATTAGAGTGCTGTGGCGTATTAACAGTTTAAATCTCAGAACAGCGGCAGATCGAAAATGTCGATGACCGTCGATGAGGCGGCTGATTTGAGTGAAAACCAGAAATCATCAGAAGCGAAAGGAGTTGCGTATGGGCGAGGAAATCAAAGCCGGCTGCGCCCGCCCCACGGGCGGACCCGTCGGCGAACCGGCCCCCGAACCCGCCGGAGAATCCCCCACCCCCCAACCCGCGAAGGAGGCTCAGACCATGATCAAAGTCGGCAGAAAAGCGCCCGATTTCACCGCGCCGGGCTATCAGAAAGGCAAGTTCATCAACGTCAAACTCTCAGATTATCTCGGAAAATGGGTTGTGCTGTGCTTCTACCCCGGCGATTTCACCTTCGTCTGAGCGACCGAGATTTCGGCGGTCGCCGAAAAATACGGGGAGTTCCAGAAACTGGGCGTGGAGGTGCTCTCCATGAGCATCGACAGCATGTTCGTCCATAAGATGTGGGACGACCACGAATTGTCCAAAATGGTGGACGGCGGGGTTCCCTTTCCCATGCTGTCGGACGCGGGGGAACGCGTGGGCGCGGCCTACGGCGTCTACGACGAAGAGGCCGGCGTGGAGACCCGTGGCCGGTTCATCATCGACCCCGACGGCGTGGTCCAGGGCTTCGAGGTGCTGACGCCGCGGTGGGCCGCAACGTGGGCGAATCCCTGCGCCAGATCCAGGCGTTCCAGCACGTCCGGCAGAGTGAAGGCACGGAAGCCACGCCCTCGGGCTGGCGTCCGGGCAAACTCACCCTCAAGCCCGGACCTGATTTGGTGGGCAAGGTGTGGGAGGTCTGGAAGACGAATATGGCCTTCGACTGATCGCCTTTTGCGAAATATGACGGTTCAAGAAGCCGCCGGGGTGGATTCGGCGGCTTCTTGTCGTTACCCCGTTAATTTCGCCGTTTAGTGCCAGGGAAAGTCTCCAGCGAAAGTCTCTATCGAAAGCCGCCGCGTATTGTGATAGAATAATGACGTCAGATACAAAAAGAGGGGATAGCGACAATGGAAAGCATTATCAAGGTGGATGATATCGGCGATTTCAAAATCCCGAAGGCGATGACGGAACGACTCGGCATTCAAAAAGACGATGCGCTTTTTGTGTTAAGCACAAACGACGCGATCATCATCAAAAAGATCGAGAAAAAACCCCTCGACGAGCGGTTCAAAGACTTTTCGGATCACGTCGAAGCACGCTTCGAGGATGCCGGTGTAACCGAAAACGATGTGTCCGCGGCGGTCGAGTGGACGCGTCGATAGTTCTCGATCCGCGAGGATCCCAGCGACAATCGAATTCTTGAATGCGCTGTCGCGGCTTCCGCGGATTTTATTGTTTCAGGAGACAAGCATCTTCTTGATTTGAAGCGTTTCCAAGCCATCCAGATCGTTTCGCCGGAAGTATTCCGACTACTTATAGCCGCATCCGAATGATGCGATCCTCGACAGGGAAAACCCGTCGCTCACAACCAGTACTTCCACTCCGGTTCCGGTCCGCGGATAAGTTGTTTCCGCCGCTCAGCGCAGACGATGCAACTGCAGCCGTCGGTCAGGGGATGCTTCCCCTTTTTGACCGCCAGCGCCATGGAGGCGTCGATCATCTCGACGATCATCCGAAGCTCTTCTTTTCGCGCTTCCTCGCGCTTTTCTTCTTCTGTCAGTTCCATTTAAAACAATCCTTTCCCCCATTCGAAGGCGCGTCGCTGTAACCCATCTCTAACATTATTGCTGGTCTTCCGCAAGCAACACATCGTCCTCATACATCCGCATTAAAAAATCCTTGACATCCCCCCACGCTCCCGATTAATATGTCACATAGTGATCATTTGTCACGCATAGTGAACGGAAAGGGGTTCATGTCCGTCGCCGGTAAAAAATACTTCGTCATCGGCTCGTTGGAAAAGGGGATCAAAGTCGTCGAGCTGCTCGCCGATCATGAATCCTTGAGCGTTTCCGAGGTGGCAGCCCATCTCGATATCAACCGCAGCGCCGCCCACCGGTTTCTGGCCACCCTGCGGGAACTGGGGTGGGCGGAAAAAGACGAGGACGGCAAATATCGACTCACCTTCCGGGTGCTGGAGCAGGCCATGAAGGTGGCCGACCGGTTCGAGATCCGGCGGATGGCGCGGCCCTTCATGCAGCGGCTGGCCGGCCTGACCAACGAAACCGTCAACCTGGGGTACTGGGACGGTCGCGGCATCGTCCATCTGGACAAGATCGACAGCCGGAACATTCTTCGGATGGATTCCCGCATCGGTTCCCATGCCCCGGCCTACTGCACGGCCCTGGGAAAATCCATCCTGGCATTTTTGCCGAAAGACGATGTCGCGGCGTACATGGCGACCACGGAATTCGAAGCCACCGGTCCCAACACCATCACCGCTCCGGAAGCTTTTGAAGCAGAGCTTGCCAAAATCCGTAAAAAAGGCGTCGCCATCGACGATGAAGAAATGGCGCCCGGCCTCCGGTGCGTGGCGGCCCCCGTGTTCGACTACACCGATTATCCGCGCTACGCGATGTCCGTGTCCGGCCCTGCCATGCGCATGCAGCGGACTCTGATTTCAAACATCGAAGAAGACCTGAAAGCCGCCTGCGCCGAGCTGTCGGCCCTGCTGGGAAAGCCGGGCGGGCGGCGATCATGATCCGGAACGACCGCGCCCCCATCGGGCGCGCGCAATACCCATATCGAGGAGAAGACCATGAGCAAAAAAAAGCATTCGCGTTTCGAGTTGCAGAAATTGAAAGACGAGGGCAAATCCGCCGTCTGGATCACCGCCTACGACTACTGGACCGCCGCCTTCGCCGAAGAGGCCGGCATGGACATGATTTTGGTGGGCGATTCCCTGGGGATGTGCATCTATGGCTATTCCGGCACCGTGCCGGTGACCATGGACCAGTGCATCTACCATTCCGAAGCCGTCCGCCGCGGCGCGCCCAACACCTTCATCATCGGCGACATGCCGTTTCTGTCCTACCAGGTGTGCGTGGAAGAAGCGGTCAGAAACGCCGGCCGGTTCCACAAGGAAGCGGGGGTTGACGCCATCAAGCTGGAAGGCGGCCTGCGGGTTTGCCCCCAGATCAGGGCCATCGCCGACGGCGGCATGCTGGTCATGGGCCACATCGGCCTGACGCCCCAGAGTTCCGGGCAGTTGGGGGGCTTCAAGGCCCAGGGCCGGACCGCCGAGACCGCCATGGAACTGATCCGGGACGCCCGGGAGATCGAAAAGGCCGGCGCCTTCGCCCTGCTGGTGGAAGCCGTGCCCCCCGAAGTGGGCAAGATCATCCGGGACGATCTCTCCATTCCGGTCTACAGCATCGGCGCCGGCATCGACGTGGACGGCCAGCTCATGATCTGCTCCGACGTTTTAGGCATTTTCCAGGCCTTCACGCCCAAATTCGTCAAAAAATACGAAAACCTCGGCAAAAAGACGGTGGACGCCTTTACCGCCTACGCCGACGACGTCCGCAACCGCAAATTCCCCGAAGACAGCCATACGTATAAAATGGTGGAAGGGGAGATGCCGAAACTGGAGAAGATGCTCAAAGGATAAAATTCCCCCTCGGTCCCCCCTTTAGAAAAGGGGGAAGGGTGGGAACCGTTTATCGTTATTTTTAAATTCAGATGGGGGGAATGAAAAACCCTTTGTGCCTCTGTGCCTTTGTCCCTCCGTCCCTCACTTTAAAGGAGCACCCGACACATGTCCGAAACACTCAAAAAAATTCGCGATTTCATGGAAAAAGAAGGCATTCCCGGGCGGGATGGCTATGATCTGTCCACCTCCCCCAAGTCCTTTCCGGACGGGGCCAACTGGCGCATTGAAGTGGCCGGCGTGGAACGGGCCTCCACCATGGAAGCGATGGTGAAAGAGGCTGAAAAGCGCAAGGTGACGGTTCACCGGGCCGTGGCCACCGTGGGCGGCTCCACCTACTGCGATTTTCAGGAACTCAAGGATATGGCCGCCATGGCCAGGGATGCTGAAATCGAGGTGGTGATGGTCGTCGGCCACCGGAAAGGATGGGACGTGGGGTCCAAGGAGATTTCCACGTCCGAAGGCGCCATGCAGGGCTTCCGGCTTCGGGGATCCGACGCCATTTCCTACCACATCGCCGACATCATGCGGAACATCGAGGCCGGGTTCCGGGGGTTTCTGGTCTATGACGAGGGCGTGTTGTACATCCTCAACAAGATGCGGGATGAAGGCGTGATTCCCGCGGAGACCATTTTCAAGTTTTCGGTGTTCGGCGGCTACTGCAGCGCGGCCGGGGCCAAGGTGCTGGAATCCATGGGCGCCAATTCCATGAACCCCATTTCCGACGTGTCCCTGCCCATTTTGGCGGGAATCCGGAAGACGGTGGACATCCCACTGGATGTTTACGTCATCATCGTGGACGCCTTCGGCGGGATGTACCGGGCTTACGAAACGCCCGAAATCGCCCGGGTCGCTTCACCGGTGTATTTCAAGATCGAGCCGGGAACATCCGAGGGCGACATTTACAAACCCTGGGCCTTCGAGCCGTTCCAAGCCGATCTCATCCGGGAAAAGGTCAAAATCGCCCAGGTCGTCGGCGAACTCATGGAGCGCCACGCTCCTGAACTCAAGACCAGCGGGAAGGGCGCCAAGGATCTCATTCTGCCGGTCGTTTAGGTTTCAACGCCATCTTCAGATGTTCATAAAAGAAAGAGGTATTTTTCATGCAGACCGATAGCGTGTTCCAAGTGGCTTTGAATACATTGAACCACGCCGGCAAGGTCGGCGGGATCGATGAACGGGTGCTGGCCGTTCTCCAGGCGCCCAAGCGAATATTGAACTTTCGCATTCCCCTTAAGCTCGACAATGGCGGTTTCGCCGTTTTCCCGGCCTATCGGGTTCATTATTGCGACGCCCTAGGGCCGTTTCGCGACGGCACCCGGATTCGTCCCAATCTGACCCTGGACGAGATCAAAGCACTGGGGATATTCATGACCATCAAGCACTGCGCGGCCGATATCCCGGCCGGCGGCGCCAAGGGCGGAATTCAGGCGGACCCGTCCAAACTGACCCAAAACGATATGGAGCGGCTGGTCAGGGCGTTCGTGCGCAATCTCTACCCCCGCGGCCCCTGGGCCGACGTGCCCGGCGCCGACATCGGCACCGGCGAGCAGGCCATGGCCTGGATGCTTGACGAATACGAACAGATCACCGGCGTTCACTGCCCGCCGGCCATCAACGACAAACCGCCCATCCTGGGCGGGTCGCTGGGCGGCGAGGCGGCCACCGGCCGAGGGGTGTTTACGGTGCTCAAGGCCGCGGCCGAGGACCGCAACATAAAGGTCCCGGGCGGCGCGGCCGTGGTGCAGGGTTTCGGTCAGGTGGGCTCGGTTCTCGCGGAACTCCTCGACGCCGAGGGCTGCAAGATCGTGGCGGTCAGCGACGTTTACGGCGGCATTGTCGACAAAAACGGCATCGACATCCAGAAGCTGAAGGCCCATGTGGCGAATACCGGCAAGGTTGAAGGGTTTTCAGGGACGGAACCGGTGAGCAACGAGGACCTTCTGGAAATCGATTGCGATTTTCTCGTTCCGGCCGCGGTTCAGAGCGTGATCCACAAAGGCAACGCCGACGCCGTAAAGGCCAAACTGGTGGTGGAAGCGGCCAACGGGCCCGTCACCACCGAGGCCGACGCGGTTTTGGCGAAAAAAGGCATCCCCGTCATCCCGGACGTCGTGGCCAACAGCGGCGGCGCCACGGTCTGCCACTTCGAGCGGACCCAGGGGCTGTCCGATCAGTACTGGGATCTGGAGACCGTGAATGCGCGGCTGGAGACCCGCATTCTCAAGGCATACCGCGACGCCGCCGATACGGCGACCCAATATGATGCGGATGTCCGCACCGGGGCCTGGATTCATGCCCTGGAAAAACTTGAAAAAGCCATGAAACTGCGGGGATGGGTATAAGGAGGCGCTGATGACGCTGTTTTCAACAGACGAATATCAGGAACGGATTCAAAAAACCATGGCCGCCATGGCCGATGCCGGCGTCGACGTGCTGGTGTCGGCCGACCCGGCCAACATGAACTACCTCACGGGCTATGACGGCTGGTCTTTTTATGTGCCCCAGGTGGTGGTGGTGAGCGCCGACGCCGACGAGCCGATCTGGATCGGCCGGGGCATGGACGTCGCCGGGGCAAAATTCACCACGTTCCTGTCCCATGACAATATCATTGGTTACCCGGATCATTATGTCCAGAATCCGGTGACGCATCCCCTTCATTTTGTGGCCGATCAGCTCAAGGCGAGAGGTTGGGGAGAAAAACGGATCGGGGTGGAGACCGACGCCTATTATTACACGGCCCGGTCCGACCGATCTCTGCGGGAGGGGCTGCCGGAGGCGACCATTGTGGACGCCAACCTGCTGGTCAACTGGATACGGCTGGTCAAATCCGACGCCGAGATCGCCCTCATGAAAGAAGCGGGCAAGATCTCCGAAAAGGTCATGGCCACGGCCCTGGAGCGGGTGCGGCCCGGGGTCCGGGAGTGCGACGCCGTAGCGGCGGTCTACCAGGCCCAGATGTCGGGCACGGAAAGCTTTGGCGGGGATTACCCCAGCATCGTCCCCATGATGCCCACGGGCGAAAAGACCGCCACGCCCCACCTGACCTGGACCGATGAGCCGTACGGGAACGAAACCGCCGTCAACCTGGAACTGGCGGCCTGCCGCCACCGGTACCACAGCCCCCTGGCCCGCACGGCCTGGATCGGCAAGAACCCGCCGGAGAAGCTGGTCAAGATTGCCGACGTGACGGTGGAAGGCCTCAACACGACGCTTAACGCCATCAAGCCCGGCATGCGCTGCGAAGAGATCGAACTGGTCTGGCGGGAGATCATCGCCAAAGCCGGCCTGGAAAAGGAATCGCGCATCGGTTACCCCATCGGCGTCAACTACCCGCCCGACTGGGGCGAGCACACCGCCAGCCTCCGTCCCGGAGACAAGACCGTCTTGAAACCCAACATGTGCTTCCACATGATCCTCGGCATGTGGATGGACAACTGGGGTTTCGAGTGCAGCGAGGCGCTGCGGGTGACGGAGGACGGGTGCGAGACGTTCGCGGATTTTCCGAGAAAATTGTTTGTGATCAGTTAAGAAATTCACTGGAACGACTCTCCCTCCCCCTTGACGGGGGAGGGCCGGGGAGGGGGTGATGGCGGCCCCATCAATTTCCCCCATCCCCTTGACCCCCTCCCGCCAGGGGAGGGGGGAACAGCATGTGGAGAGAAACCATGATCCACCACGCCGTCAAAGGCCAGACCAGTTACGGAGAAGCCGTCGGCATTATCCTGCTGGACAGCCACGCGCCTTTTATTCACGGGGATGTGGGCAATGCGCGGAGCTACGGCTACCCGGTTCGCTTCAAGCGGATCGACGGCCTTACCGTGGAGCGGATTTTCGCCCACGACATGACCTTCGTGGACCGGATGGTGGCGGGCGCCCGGGAGCTGGAGCGCGAGGGCGTCAAGGCCGTCACCGGCGATTGCGGCTTCATGGCCATCTACCAGTCGGCGGTCAAGGCGGCTGTGTCGGTTCCCGTCCTGCTGTCCAGCCTCATGCAGATCCCCTTTATCCTGTCCACCCTTCCCGACGGGGCCAAGGTCGGCGTCCTTACCGCCAATTCCGAATCCCTCACCGACAACGTGTTTCGCCAAATCGGGGTTGAAAAGGCCGGGACGGTCGTCGTCGGCCTGGAGACCCTGCCGCATTTCAAGGCCGCCGCCCTGGACGAGGTCGGGATTCTGGACAGCGACAAAATCCGCGAAGAGGTGACCGCGGCGGCCATTGAGATGGTCGCCGATCATCCGGAGATCCGGTCGATCCTCCTGGAGTGCAGCATGTTGCCCCCCTACGGCGAGGCGGTGTCCCGGGCCGCGGGGTTGCCGGTTTATGATTTTCTGACCATGATCGATCACGTTTATTCGGCCATCGTGAAGAAACGATTTGACGACGGGGTGTAAAATGAGCGATCCTAATGACATGGGCGATCCAATCCGAAAACGCATTCGCGAGTTGACCGAAGAACTGGTCGAACTGCGCCGGGATTTCCATCGCCATCCGGAACTGGGGTTTCAGGAATACCGGACCGCCGCAAAGGTGGAAGCGTATCTCAAAGAGATCGGCCTGACGCCCAAACGAATGGCCGGCACCGGCGTCGTGGCCGTCCTGGAAGGCGCGAAACCCGGGCCGGTCCTGATGCTCCGGGCCGACATGGACGCCCTGCCCATCCAGGAGGAAACCAATATCGATTATTGCTCGGTCAACCCGTGCGTCATGCATGCCTGCGGCCATGACGCCCACATGGCCATGCTTCTGGTGGCCGCGAAGGTGCTGGTGGAGCACCGGGTCCGGATCCGGGGAACGATCAAATTCGTGTTCCAGCCCAACGAGGAGATCGCCGGGGCCCTGACGATGATCGAAGAGGGCGTCCTGGACAACCCCAAGGTCGATGCGGTGGTGGGCATTCATGTCTGGACCCCGGTCGAATCGGGAAACGTGGCCGTCACCCACGGAACGGTCATGGGCGGGCTGGATGTCTTCAAGATCCGCATCCAGGGAAAAGGAGGGCACACAGGGTTTCCTGAAGACGCCATCGATCCGGTGATCGCCGCGGCCAGCGTGATCCAGACGACCCAGATCATCCAGACCCGTGAGATCACCGACCTGGAGTCCACCATCATCATGTTCGGCAAAATCGCCGGCGGGACCAAAGGGAACATCGTCCCGGACACGGTCGATTTGGAAGGGACCATCCGGTTTTTGTACAAGGGCGGGCCGGAAAGCGAGGAACGGCCCACGGAACGGTTTATCCGGGTCGTGGAAGGGGTTTGCGCGACCCACCGCTGCACATGCAAGATCGATGTCGAACACGAGAACATCCCCCTCATCAACGACGAGGAGATGGTCCGCATTGCCCGGAAGGCGGCCGGGGAGGTTTTTCCGGACAAAAGGCGCATCGTCGACAACCGGACCATCGCCAGTGAAGATTTTTCCGAATTCAGCGCCCGGGTCCCCGGCGTTTTCATCTTTCTCGGAACCGGCAACCCGAAAAAGGCGACCGACATTCCCCACCACAATCCCAAATTCAACGTGGATGAGGATGTGCTGCCGCACGGCGTGGAATTGTATGTGAGGTCGACGTTTCAGTATTTCAGGAATGCCGGGAACTGAAGTCTGAACCGGGATGTCCGGGATTAAAGGATTGCCGGGATTACACGCTGCAAATCCTGGTCATCCGTTAATCCTGGCCATCCAGGTTCAGACCATAAAAAGGGAGGTGATGAAATAGACCAACCAAAACAAGCATAAACCAACCCACAACAATTCGAACCCACGAAAGGAGTCACCCATGAAGAAGATTCTCAGCATTGTTCTGGCCGTTGCCTTTCTGTTCTCCGTGGCCGGCGTCGCCGTCGCCGGGGAATACACCGGAAAACCCATCACCGCCAAACTGGCGTCCGAGGAGATCGAAGGCGATTTCATGACGGTCTGGGCCCGGAATTTCTCCGACCACATGAAAAAATGGTCCGACGGAAAGATCGACATCACGGTTTACCCCTACGGTACCCTGGGCGCCACCGGCGACATCAATGAGCTGGCCCAGATGGGCGTGGTTGAATTCGTCTTTTCCGATTACGCCTGGATCAGTTCCTATGTTCCCCAGGCCCAGGTGCTCGCCCTGAATTACCTGCTGCCCACCGAAAAGGTCCCCGAAGTGCTCGACTGGATGGTCCAAAATGGCGATTTCATGCCGCTTCTGGAACAACACTTTCGAAAAAACAACCTTATCCCCCTGTCGGTCATGTATGAAGGATGGCAGTGGGTGACATCGAACAAGCCCATTCAATCGCCGGAGGATATGAAAGGCCTCAAGGTCCGGCTGATGTCCTCCAAGCTGTTGGTGGAAACTTACAAGGCCTACGGCGCCAGTCCGACGCCCATGAGTTACGGCGAGGTTTACAGCAGCCTCCAGATGGGTCTCATCGACGCCCAGGTCAACCCGTTGTTCGCCATTTACAGCATGAAGTTCTTTGAAGTTCAGGACTATGCCACCCAGTTGAAGAGCGAGCCGTTTCTGGGCATTCCCACCGTCAACAAGGCGTTTTTCGAAAGCCTGACAAAGGACGCCCAGGAAGAGATGAAACGTTTCTGGGCCGAGTCCATCATCCCGGCAGGCGAATGGATCGACAATCGGAATGCCGGCGATATGGAAAAGATGAAAAAGGCCAAACCCGACCTGACGTTCACGGTGCTGGACGACGACGCCATCGCCAAATTCGAGGCCAGGGCCGAAACCGTCTATCCCAAGTTTACCCAGATCGGCGGCGAAGGCGCCGACGAGGTCCTCGAGACCGTGTTGAAGGACATCGAGAACGCCAAGGCGGCGGTGGGACTCAAGTAATCCATTTCATCGGCTTTTAACCCTGAGCGCGGCGGGCCGCACGTTTGCCCGCCGCGTCGCAACCTGTCCATTGAGTTTGGAGTTCCGCCTTCAGGCGGCTTCTCGACCGAGGCCGCCTGAAGGCGGAACTCCAAACGATAAACCGATGAACTCAACAAAGGATGCTGAAAAAGGGGATGCGATGGACGACGGAAAAGAGGAAAGGGAAAAAGAACGGACCCTCGTTCAGAAATTCAATCATGGGCTGGGCGCCATCGTCAATGGCGTCGAAGTTTCGATCCTGGTGTTCTGCGTCGCGGCCCTGGCCATTCTGCTGATGACCAATGTGTTCATGCGCACCTTCTTCCAGAGCATCTATTTCGCCGAGGAAGTCTCCAAATTCCTGGTGATGCTGACCACGTTCACAGGGGTCAGCTACGGGGTGCGAAAAGCCCGCCACATCCGGATGGGCGCGTTTCTCGACCTCATGCCGCCCAAGATGGAAAAGACGTTCATTGTCTGCATCTCCCTGATCAGCGCCCTGGTCATGGGGATCATGGCCTATTTTTCCTATCTGTACCTGATGAACGCCATGAATATGGGACACAAGACAGCGGCGCTGCGGATGCCGTCATGGACGTTTTACGTGATCATTCCCATCGGGTTCAGCCTGGCGTGCATTCAGTATATCCGGACCATCATCAAGAATCTCACTGAAAAAGACCCCTGGCAGTCGCCGGATCAACAGAGCGAATACGAAGATGAACTGATCGAGGGAGGAGGACCGGTATGACGCTGTTCGGAATAAGCCTCGCGACCATGCTGCTGTTGGGGTTTCCCTTTATGGTGACCCTTCTTGGCTCACTGATCCTCTATCTTTACGTTTACATGCCCGACCTCGCCCCCCGGCTCATGGGCGCCATGGTGCAACAGGTCATCACCGGCGTGACGCCGCCGGCTCTGGTCTGCGTGCCCATGTTCATCCTGTCGGCCAGCATCATCACCTCGGGGGAGTCCGCCGGCCGCCTCATTCGGATGATCAAAACCTTTGTGGGGCATCTGCCCGGCGGCCTGCCCATCACCACCAACGTCAGCTGCACCCTCTTCGGCGCGGTTTCCGGATCGACCCAGGCCACCGTGGCCGCCATTGGCGGCACCATGCGGCCCATGCTGCTGGAAGCCGGCTATAAAAGTTCCTTCACCCTGGGTCTCATCGTCAATTCCAGCGACATCGCCTTTCTCATCCCGCCCAGCATCGGGTTCATCGTCTACGGCGTCGCCACCAGCACGTCCATCGGCATGTTGTTTCTGGCCGGCGTTTTCCCCGGTTTGATGATCCTGCTGATGTTTTCGACCTATTGCTTCTTCTATTCCAAAATCAAGGATGTGGGGCGGTTGCCCAGGGCCACCTGGGCCGAGCGCTGGGAGGCGGTCAAAGACGGCCTGCCGGTCATGGGGTTTCCGGTGATTATCGTGGGCGGAATATATGTCGGCATCTTCAGCCCCACGGAAGCGGCCGCTGCATCGGTGTTTTACGCGCTGTTGCTGGAGACGGTTTTTTATAAAAGTCTGACCATGGAGCGCATTGTCGATGCGTTTCTGCAAACCGGCGTGATCACCGGCGTCGTCTTCATTCTGGTGGGCGCGGGTCAAGCCTTTTCCTGGATGATCGGCTTCATGCAGATCCCCCAGCAGCTGTTGCCGCCCCTTTTCGGCGCAGACCCCTCCATGTTGCGGGTCATGATCATCATCGTGGTGGTTTATTTCGTCGCCTGCATGTTCGTCGACCCCATTGTTGCGATTTTCATCCTCAGCCCGATCTTTCAGCCTTACGTCGTCGGCGCCGGCGTGGACCCGATTCTGCTGGGCACCCTGGTGACGCTGCAGGCGGCCATCGGATCAGCGACGCCGCCCTTCGGCTGCGACATTTTCACGGCCCAGCTTATTTTCAGGCGACCCTACATCGAGGTCATCGGCCATTCGCTGCCGTTTCTGCTGATGCTGATCCTGGCGACGATCATCCTGATGGTCTTCCCGCAGATCGCGCTGTTTCTGCCGAATCTGGCGCTGGGAGGCTGATGATGGAACGGATGCCCACCCTCCACGACGCCTTTAAGGCCCACGCCCGCATCAAGCCCATGATCTGGGAAACGCCTTTGATCCCGTCGCCGGATCTGGCGAAAGAGACGGGGGCGGCGGGGATTCACCTGAAGCTGGAATGCCTCCAGAACACCGGCGCGTTTAAGGTCCGTGGAGCGGCCAACAAGATCCTGAGCCTGTCGGACGCCGAGAAGGAAAAGGGCGTCATCACCTTTTCCACCGGCAATCACGGCAAGGCCGTGGCCTATGTGGCGGGGCAGTCCGGCATCCGGGCCGTGGTCTGCCTGTCCGAGCATGTGGCGGAATACCGGGCCGAGGCGATCCGGGCATTGGGGGGCGAGGTGGCCCGGAAGGGCCAATCTCAGGACGAGGCGGAAGCGCATTACCATGAGTTGACCCGGGACCTGGGCCTCGTCCCGGTGGTCCCCTTCGACGATCCCATGGTGATCGCGGGGCAGGGGACCATCGGGATCGAAATCCTGTCGAAGCTGCCGGACACGGACGTTTTGCTCATCCAGCTTTCCGGCGGCGGTCTCATGGCGGGCATCGCCATGGCGGCCAAGTCGATCAACCCGAACATCCGCGTGGTGGGCGTCTCCCTGGAACGATCCCCGGCCATGCTGGAAAGCCTCAAAGCGGGCAAACCCACGCCGGTGCAGGAAAAAGATTCCATCGCCGACTCGCTCCTGGGCGGCATCGGTGTGGACAACCGGTACACCCTGCCCATGGTGAAAACCTTCGTGGACGACCATGTGCTGGTTTCAGAAGAAGAGATCGAAGCGGGGATGGTCCACATCTTCCAGAAACACCGCCTCGTGGCCGAAGGCGCCGCCGCCGTGGGCGTGGCGGCGCTGATGCATGGGAAGGTGGATGTGGCGGGGAAGCGGGTGACGACGGTGTTGACCGGGAGCAGCGTTGATTCGGGGGCGTATGTGCGGATATTACAAAAGGGATTTTCCCGCCCGACTGCGCGGGAATAAATTCGAAAATAGCCGAAAACCATGAAAAGCTGACAAAATGACCCCACAAGACAAGATGCTCTACTTCGAGGCGTCCGAATTTCAGGATCGCCTCCGGAAGGTAAAGGAATCCATGTACCGCCAGGGCATGGAAGTGCTGCTGGTGACCGATCCGGCCAATATGAACTACCTGACGGGGTACGACGGGTGGTCGTTTTATGTTCATCAGGGGGTGCTGGTTTTCGTGGACCGGGACGAACCGGTCTGGTTCGGGCGTATGCAGGATGCCAACGGGGCACGGCTGACCACCTGGCTGGCGGACGGGAACATCGTCGGATACACCGATGATTACGTCCAATCCAACCTGAAGCACCCCATGGATTTCGTGGCGGACTTGCTCCGGGAGCGGGGCTGCGAGCGCCGGAACCTGGGCGTGGAGATGGACAACTATTACTTCACGGGCCAGTGCCTGGAATCCCTGCTGGACGATCTGCCGGACGCGAAGATCAAAAACGCCAACGCGCTGGTCAACTGGGTGCGGCTGGTCAAGTCGGACAAAGAGATCGAATACATGAAGATGGCGTCGCGGATCGTGGAAAACGTGATGAGGACGGCCATCGACGCGATCGATGTCGGGGTCCGGGAAGGGGATGCGGCCGCGGCGGTCTATCATGCCCAGATCAGCGGTACGCCGGAGTTTACCGGTGATCACAGCGCCATCTTCCCCATCATGCCGTCGGGCATCCGGACCTCCACGGCCCATCTGTCATGGGTGGACCGCCGGTACGAATCCGGCGACATTGTGCTCCTGGAGCTGTCGGGGTGCAAATACCGGTACCATGCGCCGCTGTCCCGGACGGTGATGATCGGCGAGCCGCCGTCCGAACTGGCGGACATCGCCAAGGCGGTGGTGGACGGCCTCAACGAGGTGCTGGCCTTCATTCGACCCGGCGTCACCGGAGAAGAGGTGGAGGCCAAATGGCGGTCTGCGATTTCAGGCTCGAAGGTGGTCAAGGAATCGCGCATCGGGTATGCCTACGGTCTCAACTATCCGCCCGACTGGGGCGAGCACACGGTGAGTTTGCGTCCCGGCGACAAGAACGTCTTTCAGCCCAACATGACCATCCA
>JAABTD010000422.1 GCA_011390065.1 Desulfobacteraceae bacterium | reverse complement strand
CGCGGCCAGGCCACGCGCCTGCGATATGTGGCGGGCGTCGCCATTCTGTTCGAACTGCTTTTGGCGCTTTTTCTGGCCTTTGTCCTGGTTTCTCACATCCTGGGGCCGGTGCGCCGCCTGACGCTGGCCACTGAAGGCAAAGACGGGCCGGATCGGGTCGAAAACGAGATCACGGCCCTGAGCCGCAGCGTAAAGGGACTGATCAAGGATGCCGGCTCGGCCCACATCGAACTGGAGCGGAGCCGGGAACACCTCCTCCAGGCCGAGAAGATGGCCCTTGTGGGAAAACTGGCCGCAGGAACCGCCCACAGCATCCGGAATCCGCTGACTTCCGTCAAGATGCGGCTTTTTTCACTGGGCCGGACCCTGACCCTGACCGACACCCAGAAGGAGGATTTCGAGGTGATCGCCCAGGAGATCCGCCACATTGACACCATTGTCCAGAATTTTCTCGAATTTTCCAGACCCCCCAAACTCCAGTTCCAGGAGATCAGCCCCTCCATTGTGGTGGACATGGCCATCCAGCTTCTGTCCCACCGACTCAACGCCTACGACGTGACGGTCGAGGTCCGCCGGTCCGAACCGCTGCCCCGGGTCAACGCCGATCCCGAACAGCTCAAGGAGGTGCTGGTCAACCTGATGGTCAACGCCTGCGAGGCCATGGGCCGGGGGGGCGAGATCGTGATCCGCGAGGAGACCGCGGCCCTGCCCCGGACGGGCGGGGCCGCCGTCATTCATCTGAGCGACAACGGGCCGGGGATGTCCGAGGCGGTGGCCCTGAAAGCGGTCCAGCCCTTTTTCACCACCAAGGGCGAAGGGACCGGCCTGGGGCTCAGCATCGTTCTGCGCATCATCGAAGAACACGGAGGGACCCTGGATATCCGATCGGCCGAGGGCGAGGGCGCGACCTTCACCATCGCCCTGCCGATTCAAGGCGCTGAAACATGAACACGATTTTAATCATCGACGACGACGACCAGTTGCGGAAAAGCTTCCACAAACTCCTGACCGAGGAGGGGTACCGGGTCCTGAGCGCGGCTTCGGGGGAGGCGGGCGTCGAAATTGCCCGCAAGGAGGCCGTGGACCTGGCGATTCTGGACATGCGGCTGCCGGGCATGAACGGGCTGGAGACCTTCCGGGCACTCCACGCCCTGGAGCCCAAACTGCCGGTGATCGTCATGACCGCTTTCGGCACCACCGAAACCGCCATCGAGGCCACCAAGCTGGGGGCCTTCGACTACCTGCTGAAGCCTTTCGACATCCCGGACATGCTGTCGGTTATCGTCAAGGGGCTGGAAGCGGGCCGGTTCATGCGGTCCCCCGTGGGCCTGGACGTCGCGCCGGACAAGGCCCTGGGGGAGGCCATCATCGGCCGGAGCGCGGCCATGCAGGAGGTTTACAAGGCCATCGGCCGGGTGGCGGCCACCGACGCCACGGTCCTCATCCGGGGGGAATCGGGCACCGGCAAGGAGCTGGCGGCCCGGGCCATCTACCAGCACAGCCTCCGCGCCGACAAGCCCTTTCTCATCATCAACTGCGTGGCCATCCCCGAAACCCTGCTGGAGAGTGAGCTGTTCGGCTATGAAAAGGGGGCCTTCACGGGCGCGGTCCAGAAGCGGGTGGGAAAGATCGAACAGGCCCACGGCGGCACCGTGTTTCTGGATGAAATCGGCGACATGCCCTTCAGCCTCCAGTCCAAGATGCTCCGGCTGCTCCAGGAAAAGTCCATCGAGCGGCTGGGGGGCCGGGAGACCGTGCCGGTGGACGTGCGGATCATCGCCGCCACCAACCGGGACCTGGAGGCGGCCATCGCCGAGGGCCGGTTCCGGGAAGACCTCTACTATCGGCTGGAAGTGGTGACCATCCGGATGCCGCCCCTCTCCCGACGCGCCGGAGACATCCCCCTGCTCACCGAATATTTTCTCTCCCGGTACGCGTCATTGGTGGGGGTGGACAACCCCGGCATCACCGACGACGCCAAAAACCTGCTGGCGACCTATCCCTGGCCTGGAAACGTCCGGGAACTGGGCAACATCATCCAGAAAGCCCTGATCTTCAACCGGGGCGCCCCCCTGAGCCCCGACGACATCGCCCAGGCCATCAGCGAGAAAGGACGGATACGGCCCTCGGGCGGATCCGACACTGAAAACCCGCTCCGGGAATGGGCCCGCCGGATGCTCCTCCACACGGCGTCCGAACGCCTGTTCGAAGACTGCATGGACCATGCGGCGGCCGCCCTGATCGGCGAGGCCCTCAACATCGCGGGCGGGAACCGGTCCAAGGCGGCCAAAATTTTGGGAATCTCCCGCCCCACCCTCCACTCCAGGATCGAAAAATACCGCATCGAGATGGAGACCTCGGTCAAGGAATAACCCCCCCCGGAAAACCGACCTTTACACCCTGTAAAATCGCCGGACATGCCCGACGCCGTCGCGTGACGCGACGCGTGAAGATATCCCGAATCAATCCAGTGGTTTGCTTTCGCCACCCCGTCTTTTTTGCCTGGCACGAAGCTTGCTCATGTTCAGGTCGAGGCCGCGGCGCCGGACCTCCCTCGGCCCGCACCCGATAGAAAAAGGAGAG
>JAABTD010000005.1 GCA_011390065.1 Desulfobacteraceae bacterium | reverse complement strand
GCCACCATGAGCACCACCATGGTCTCGCCCACGGCCCGGGATATCCCGAGGATGACGGATGTGGCGATGCCGGAGATGGAGGCGGGGACCACCACCCGCCAGAGGGTCTCCCACTGGGTGGCGCCCAGGGCCAGGGAGCCTTCCCGCAGGGCGTTGGGGACGCTGTAGATGGCGTCCTCGGAGATGGAGCAAATGGTGGGGATCGACATGAAGGCCAGCATTAGCGCGGCGTTAAAGAGGTTGAGGCCCGTGGCCACATCGAGAACATGTTGAAGGAACGGCGCGACGATCACCATGCCGAAAAATCCGATCACCACCGAGGGCAGGGCCGCCAGCAGCTCGACGATGGGCTTGAAGATCTCGGCCACCCGTTTGGAGGCCAGTTCCGCCAGGTAAATGGCCGTCATCACCCCCAACGGAATGGCGATCACCGCGGATACGGCGGTGACGGACAGCGATGCGACGATCAGGGGATAGATGCCGAAATCCGGCGGATCGGAGGTCGGATACCAGTAAACGCCGAAAAGAAAATCCTTCACGGACACCATGTTGAAGACCGGCAGGCCTTCCATGAAAAGAAAGACCATGATCATGAAGAGCACCGCAATGGAGGCGGTGGCCACGCAGAAAAAAAACGTGCGCATGACCTTTTCAGTTGACTGTCGTTTTCCTGCCATTTCGATTCCTGTCTGGAAACGGACAGGGGACCTCGTCCTGGAGATCCCCTGTCATCCGGGTTAAGGGGCAGTGGTTAGTGGGCAGTGGTTGGTGGGCAGTGGTTGGTGGTTGGTGATTGGCGGATCATCGGTCGGAAGCTGCAACTCGCTATCCACTATCCACTATCCACCATACACTATCCACTATCCACCATACACTATTCACTATCCACTATCCACTTTTAGTACAGCGGCACATACCCCGTGGCTTCCACCAACTTCTGACCCGTTTCAGGATGGAGCATGTAGTTGAGGAAGTCCACGACTTTCCCTTCGGGCCAGCCGCGGGTGAACATGAACAGGGGCCGGCTGATGGGGAAGGTGCCGTTGAGGGTGGTCTCTTTAGAGCCGACGATGCCGTCGACCGTCACGGCCTTGACATCGTCGTTTAGATAGCCCACGCCGAGGTAGCCGATGGCGTTGGGGTTTTTGGCCACGGCCTGGGCCACGGCGCCGTTGGACGCCTGGAGCAGGGCGCCCGGATAGACCCGGCTTTTGACCATGACCTTCTTTTCCCAGACTTCATAGGTGCCCGAGGATGTGTCCCGGGAGATGACCACGATTGGCTTGTCGGGGCCGCCCACTTCCTTCCAGTTCGTGTGTTTTCCCTCGTAGATCATTTTGAGGGCGTCCATGGTCAGGTTTGCGACATTGTTGGACGGATGCACCACCGGCACGATGCAGTCGTAGGCGACCCGGAAGGGGACCGGATAGGCGCCTCTTTCCAGGGCCAGCTTCACCTCTTTGTCCTTGATGAACCGGGATGAATTGCCGATGTCGGTGGTACCGTCGATAATGGCCTTGATGCCGTTGCCGGACCCGCCGCCGGAGATGGAGATTCTCATCTCCGGATTCTCCTTCATATACGCCTCAGCCACTTTCTGGGCGATGGGCAGTACGGTGGTGGATCCCTTGATGACCAGTTGCTCGGCCCAGGCGGCGGACGCCGCGAACGTCAATGCCAGCAGAATAACGAGTGCCTTCTTGAAATGTTTCATGCTTCTTTTTTCCTCCCGTTTTTGTTAAAGTGCAAAATCACTTTCAATAGCGCGGCGCGGAACCGCCCGCGCCGGGCTGCGGCCGGCCCCTGCCGGCGTCTTGTTGAAAGGGAATATAGGGGTCAATTGTTAGGGAATTGTTAGGGCGACGAAAAAAAATGAAAAAAAATCGATATAATTTTTTATTACCTACAATATCAGTAGTTTTTGCTGTGGTCTTTTTTCTTCCACCCACCGCCGCCCTGGCGGAGGCCACCCCCGTCCATGAGATTCAGGGGCGCGGGGACGAGAGTTCAATGGTCGGTCAAATCCGCACGGTTCAAGGTGCGGCAGTGGGCGATTTTCAGGACGATGACGAACTCAAAGGGTTCTTTTTACAGGAAGAATTTCCCGATGATGATCCTGCCACTTCGGAAGGGATCTTCGTCTATCATGACCAAACCGACGTCCGGATCGGCGACCGGGTCAAGCTGACCGGCGAAGTGATGGAATACAATGGCTTGACCGAGATCACAGCGGTCCGGGACCTGTCGATCCTTCAATCCGGGGTCGCCCTGCCGCCGCCGGTGGAACTGACCCTGCCGCTGCCGTCCATTGCCGATCTGGAGCGGTATGAAGGCATGCGGGTCGTGTTGCCCCAGCGGTTGACGGTATCGGATATCAGCGCCCTGCCGGCGTACGGATCGGTGGTTCTGTCCCGCGGCCGGCCCATGCAGCCGACAGCCGCGGCCCCGCCCGGACCCCAATCCCAGGCGGTGGCCGATGCCAACCGTCTCAATCGCCTCATCCTCGACGACGGGAGCACCCGTTTCGAGCCTGTTCCCATTCCCTATCCGAATCCCGGGATGACCGCCGACCGCCCCCTGCGGACGGGTTATGCGGTTACGGGCCTGATCGGCGTCCTGGATTTCAGCTTCGGCGAATACCGGTTTCACCCCACCGAACCGGTCGCGTTCGAAACGGATGCCAATCCCCGAAGCGACGGTCCGGTCTCGGCCGGACGACTCCGGGCAGCCGGCTTTAATCTTCAGAATTATTTCAACGGACCCGAATTTCCCACTTCTCGCGGTGCGGCCACTCCTGAAGCCTTTGCCCGGCAACACGCCAAAATCACGGCCGCCCTGACCGGCATGGCCGCCGACGTGGTCGGTCTCATGGAGATGGAAAACGACGGCTACGGGCCGGAGAGCGCCATTGCCCAATTGACGGATGGGTTGAACGCCGCTGCCCCAAAGGACGCGTCCTACGATTATATCAGGCCGGAGACCGATAGGCTGGGCAACGACGCCATCGCCAACGGCCTCATCTTCCGCCGGGAAACCGTCGCGCCGGCAGGGCCGGCCTCGGCTCTGACCAGCGGCGCCTTCGCCGGGACCAGCCGGCCGCCCCTGGCCCAATCCTTCCGGGAAATCGCCACCGGCGAAACCTTCACCGTGGTGGTCAATCATTTCCGATCCCGGTCCACCCCCTGCGAGGGCGACCCCGAGGAAGAGACCGATCAGGGCCACTGCAACGGCGAACGGACCCGGGCCGCCATGGAACTCGTCGCATGGCTGGAAACCGCCCCTTACGGCGCCGACGACCCGGATATCCTGATCATCGGAGATCTGAACGCCTATGCCTTTGAAGATCCCCTGACCGTTCTCCGGGAGGCGGCGTACGTCGATCTTCTCCAAGCCCATATCGGGCCGGACGTCTCCACTTATGTTTACGACGGCGCCGCCGGCGCCCTGGATCATGCGCTGGCCAGCCCGTCCATGGCCTCTCAGATCCATCATGCGGCTGTGTGGCGCATCAATGCGGATGAACCGTCCATTCTCGATTACACCACGCTGAAGTGGACGGAGGGCGGCGCGATCCTGTACGATCCGGGGCCGTTCCGATCTTCTGATCATGATCCGGTGATCGTGTCCATCGATCCCGGGGGCGTTATATTCCACCTGGGCGATGTTTTGTCCGCCCTCAGAATCACAGCGGGGTTTTCCGATGATCCGGCTTCCCCGATCCTGGACCTCGACGGCAACCATCGGATCGGGCTGGAAGACGTTGTCGGCCTTCTGCGCCATGTGATCGCCGAATGACCTTCAGCAACGGCAAACAGCCCATTGTGGTGATCTGCGGCCCCACGGGGGTCGGGAAAACGGCCGCGGCCATCGCCGTGGCCGAAGCTTTCGGCGGCGAGATCGTGGGGGCCGATTCCATGCAAATCTATCGGTCCATGGACATCGGCACGGCCAAACCGACGCCGGAGGAACAGGCCCGGGTCCGGCATCACATGATCGACATCCTGAACCCGGACGAACCTTTTGACGCGGCCCGGTATGCGGAGACGGCGGGGGATGGGATCGAACGGCTCCATGAGGAAAGGCTCCTTCCCCTGGTGGTTGGCGGCACGGGGCTCTATATCAAGGCCCTGGTCCACGGCATCTTTCAGGCCCGTCCGGTCGATCCCGAAGTTCGGGAGCGGCTTAAAAGAGAGGCGGAGAAACGGGGATCGGCCCAACTGTATGAACGGCTTCGCCTGAAAGATCCGGAGGCGGCCCGGCGGCTCCATCCCAACGACGCCTTCCGGATAGTCCGGGCCCTGGAAATATGCGAAGCCACCGGAAAGCCCCTTTCCGACCACCACGGGGATCACCGGTTCGCGGAGGCCCGTTTCGACGCCCTCAAAATCGGGTTGACGCTGCCCCGTGAAACGCTCTACGAGCGCATCGACCGGCGGGTGGATCTCATGATCGCGGAAGGGCTCCTGGAGGAGGTGAAAGCGCTGATCGAGATGGGCTACGGACCCGACCTGAAACCAATGCGGTCCATCGGCTACCGGCATATGGCCGCCTGGCTCGCCGGCGACCTGACTTGGGAGGAAGCCGTCCGCACCCTCAAGCGCGACACCCGACGGTACGCCAAGCGCCAGCTCACCTGGTTCCGGGCCGATCCGGAAATGACGTGGCATTCGCCTTCGGAAATTCCTGCCTTAACGGATCGGACAGCCGCGTTTCTGGAAAGGTTCCCGGTTTGACGGAACCGGCCCGTCGGAAATACCTGCGGTGGACCCTTCGCGTTCTGGCGGCCACGATCGGGGTTCTGGCGCTTTTTCTCCTGGTGGTGGCCTGCACCGTGGCGTTGCTGCCCACTTTCCTGTCGACGCCGTGGCTCAAGGGTCTGGTGGAGGTGGAACTGAGTCAGGCCGTTAAACGGGAGGTCCGGATTGAAACCGTGCTCTGGACCTGGGCCGGCGGCATTCTCATCGAAGAAGCAACGGTAGCCGACGACCCGGATTTTTCAGACATCCCCATTGCCGCCATTCGGAAAGTCCGGATTCGCACCGGCATCCGGTCGTTGTTTAAAGACCGGTTCGACGTCGATGTCGTGGTGGACGGCTTGTCCGTCCATTTTGTCCGGAAAAAAGACGGCGACGCCAATTTCGGTAAATGGCTGGCGGATCTGGCGCCGGGCGGTCCTGACAGGGGAGAAGAAACGGACGTGGTTTCAGCCGGGGAAACGGAACGCTCCCTCCCCTTTGACGTTAATGCCCGGGTTCACCTGAGACAGATGTCGGTGATCGCTGAGGACCGAACCCTGCCCAGCCGCTTGGTCTTGACCGACGGGGAAGTGCTGCTGGACATCCCCTCCCTCGCCGAAAAACCCGTCACGCTGATCGCCGGGTCCAATCTGACGCTGGACGGCAGGGACCTGCCGCCCCTGGGCATGACCCTCTCGGCGACAGGCCTTTTCGGCCCCAACCGGAAATTGACCTTAAACCGCATGAAGGCGGAGGCCGAGGCCGATCTGCCGGGGGTCCGCCTGAAAATGACCGGCGCTCCGGCCCAACAGAAGGAGAGGCTGAACGGGCGCCTCGATCTGGACCTGCCGGTCCTGTTCAATGTCGCACGGCCGCTGCTTCCCGCGGGCGTGTCCGGCTTGCGGCCCCAGGGAAAACTGACGCTGACGCTGGACGCCGCGCGCACCCCCGGGCCGGCAACGGCGCCGGATCCGAACAGGACGGAATTGGCCCTCAACGCGACCCTTGACGGCGAAAATCTCGCCGTTTCAGGGTTGCCCGCTCCCGGAGAAACGATCGGCCCCCTCGATTTCTCTTTTCAGCATCAGGGCGCGGTCGATTTCGAAGGCGGCGAAATCCGCATTGAAAGGGGATCGCTTCAGCTGATGGACGAAACGCGAATGATCTGGCGCGGCGCCATTGCCGGTGCTTTCGATCCATCCCCGGAACTGGACCTGCGCATCGGGCCGGTCACGGTTGATATTCGGGAGATGCTGTCTCTGGCCGAGCCCTTTATGCCGACTGAACTGGAAATGGATATCGGCGATGAAGGGACGGACCCGCCCCGGCTCGCTCTGGCGTCTCTGGATCTGTTCAGGAAATCAGGGGAAGAGGCATTGGAAATGATCGCCCGGCGCCTGGAACTGACCGTTCCCCGACTCACCGTGGAACCGGAGGCCGCCGGGATGGCCCTGGCGGGCGTCGAGATCTTCGTCCCATCCCTTCAGGCCCGTTTGTTGAACGGCTTCCCCGAAACCCTTTCGCTGTCTGCGCGGCTCCGGGCCGAGACCTGCCGGCAGGGAAAAGACGGCGTCGCGGCGTCGTCCCTGGAAGCGACAAACATCGCCATCCATGCCGAAGAAGTGCGGCCTGCGCAACATCATTTATCCGGGATTTCCGGCCGGATCAGAGGGACGGCCGATCTGTCGGTGGGCCGATGCGAACTTCCCGGAGCGGGAACGCTGGAAAAAACCGCCTTCTCTCTGGCGGCGTCCGCCGCGCCCAACCCCGATGGGAGCACCGATTTGAGGGTGGCGTCCTCGAAGCTGGAGATTGGCGGCGTGCGGTTGCGCGCCCCCCGGTTCACCCCCCCCCATGACGTTGCCATGGCGGGGCTGGCTTTCGGGGCAACGGGGGGGATGCATATCAGGGGAGACGATATATCGTCCATCTCTCTTGAAGGCGTCGACTGCCGGTTCGACCTCGGCGACATTCTCGCTTTTCGCCTCAACGCCGACGGCAAACCCCATGAGCGGATAAAGGCGGTCGGGGACCTGTCCCTGAATCTGACGGCATTTCAAAAAGCGTTTCCCGGCCTTCTCGGGGAAAAAACCGTCGGAGGACGGAGTCGGATCAGGGCTTTCCTGGACGGGAGGGCGCCTGAAGCGGCCGAGATCGCCGCCCTCTCGGACCTGTCCGGTTTCGACGTCCGGAAACGACTGGCCTTTCTCCGGGAGTTTGAATTGTCCGCGGATCTGGACGGGGTGACGGCGTCCATGGCCCCGTCCGGAGAAAAACGGCTGGCCATCGGCCCCATCCGGACGACGAAACCCCTTTCGTACCGGTTTTCAACAGGCTCCGGTCAGGGCGCGCTGGCAGCGGAAATGACGGTTCAAAAGGTTCAGGGCGTTGCCGCCGGCCTGCAAGGCATTGCCCGGAAACTGCCCGCCCGGCTGTCCCTGTCCGTCGAACACGGCGGCGCCGGCGCCGTCGAGACGCTTAAAATCAACCAGCGCCTCCGGATCCGGTCGCTTCCCCTGGACCAGGACCTGACCATCGATCTCGGCGGGTTGGACCGCGTGCTCAAGGACGGAGGGAGTGAGCCGACGGCCCTCTGGCTCAAAAGACTCGCCGGAACCGTTAAAGGACAGGTGAAACTCGGCCCGGACATGAAGGCGGACAATCTGTTGCCGGGCCTGGTTGCAGAGGGCGGATTGACCGCCGGCTTCCGGGCTGCGCTGGCATCCGGGAAGCGGGTGTCCGCCGGTCTGTCCCTTGAAAGCCGGGGGATGTCCCTCAGGCAGGAGGGCGGGCTTGAAGTGGAGGGGGCCCAAATCCATCTGGATATCGAAAAAGGGTATCGACTGAGATTTGAGAGCGAGCAGGTCTCGGAAACCCCGGACAAACTGCCGCTTTCCGTTTCGGTGATGGGGTCTGATCCGGACTCGATTCAGTCGCCGGAGGGCGGCGGCGCCGGCCGGTTCATGGATCGGTTGCGGCGGCGCTATACCGATGAGCACCCCCTCTCCTTCGACCGCGCCCTGGTGGGACTGACGCTCGGCCGGTCGTCCCTGGCCATCGAAAACGCCATGGTGGATATCGGGCTGAAGAGCGGTCTGCCGGGCAGCGAATTTTTCCAGGCCGATCTGCTGGGTGGGACCCTGATGGGCGCCCTGGGTCTGGCAAAAGACCTGGAAGGATTTTACCTCCGGACCCGCATCGCCTTCACCGGCATCGACAGCCGGAAACTGCTGCCCGGCAATGCATCCGCCACCGGAAGCTCCGCGGAGATCGGGGGAGAACTGACCCTGCGGATGCCGCTGGCGACGCGGATGCCGTCCTTCTTATCGGGGCTGCAATTGACGGCGACCCTCAGCCCCATCGGCGCCCGTGCTCTGGAACGGTTTCTTTACGCCCTGGACCCCTACGAGAGCAACGAATCCATCGTTGCGCAGAGGCGATTATTGCGGCGGGGGACCCCGCGCTGGGTCAGGGTGAGGATTCAAAACGGCGCCCTGTCGCTGACCGGCCAGGTAGCGGTGGGCGGAACCCGTATAGCGATTCCCCCCATCGACCGGCTCAATATCGCAAACATCGGCGGCATAGCGCGTTATGAAGGGGTTCTTGCGCATTTGGGGCCGGTCGTCGATCTGCTGGAGACGCTGGCCGCGGAAACCCTGGCCATCGACCAGGAGGGGTCGGTTTATTTCAAGTAAGGAGAAGACCATGAGAAATTGGATTGCGCTGCTGTTGGCGGCCTTGTGCGGCTGCACCCTGGCGGATGTCAAGGTGGAAGTGGTCAGCGAGCGCACGACCCTGGAAAATCAGGTGCTGGGCGCCTATAACGCCCTGGACCGTGAGATGCTTTTAGCGGCCTCGGTCCGGGGGGTGGATGCCCGTGGAGAAATCCGGAAACCGCCCCGCCACAGCCAGGAGCACCGGGACGCCATCACCGCCCTGCAGGTGCTGGCCTTTCACGCCGACGACCTCCAGGCATTCAAACGGCTGGGCTGGGTCGGGGAGAACAACGAGGGGTTGCTGACCTCTTTCGATATGAAGGCCGCATTGCCGCCCCCGGATCTGGCGGAATTTGCCGCGCGATATACCGGTGAGGAATTCGAGGCGGTGGTGTCCCGGTGCAACGAGGCCCGGGAGGTGGTGATGCGTCGGGTGATTGAGACCAGCGAGCATCTGTCGGAAGAACAACTGCCGGAGGTGCGCCGCATTTTCGGCCGGCTCAATGTCGAAAACGCCCTGCCCGGAGAAAAAATCCAGGGGCCGGGCGGCGACTGGCGGGTCCAGGGGTAGCTATCTATGGGCGAAATCTGTTTCGCCGCTACTGGTTGCCGTATCCGTTCCATTGGCCGCAATCCGGGCATTTCCAGGTGATGCCGTTGCACGACATCCCCCAGAAGTTTTCCAGCATGCACGCCTGACAGATGGCGAACCCGCAACGGCACCGCCAGCAGAAGGGGAAAATGTCTCCGCAACAGTGACAGACCGTCTCTTTTTGCCGTCGGCGTCGAGCGCGGCTCATGGCGGCAACGGGTCGTTCCGACGCCGTATTGTTATTTGGGGTCATCAATGATACTCTTTCTTGCGATTGTAGATCCGGGTTCGGGTGATACCGGTTTCATCCGAATTTGTCAATGCCATCCAACTTCTGCCGGAGCGGATAAGACAACATGACGCCACGCAAAACGCTTTATTTGATCGACGGGACGGCCTACATCCACCGGGCCTACCACGCCATTCGCGGCCTGACCAACTCCAAAGGACTGCCCACCAATGCGGTTTTCGGCTTCACCCGGATGCTCCTGAAGCTCATGCAGGAGAAAAAGCCGGAATACGCCGCCGTGTTCTTCGACGCCAAGGGACCCACGTTCCGGCACGAAATCTACAAGGATTACAAAGCCAACCGTCCTCCCATGCCCAAAGACATGGCGGAACAGATCCCTTACATCCATCAGGTCGTCAAGGGCTTTAACCTGCCGATGATCCAGAAAACCGGATTCGAGGCGGATGATCTCATCGGAACCCTTTCGGAAAAGGCGGTGTCCGAAGGGTTTGACGTGATCATGGTGACAGGGGACAAGGATTTCGTCCAACTGGTGCGGGAAGAGGCCAGCTTGTGGGATCCCATGAAAGACAAGGTCACGGACCTCGACGCCGTGCGGGAATCCTTCGGCATCGAACCGGAGCGGATGGCCGATGTGCTGGGCCTTGCCGGCGACGCGTCCGACAACATCCCCGGCGTGCCCGGCATCGGCCAGAAGACGGCCGTGGCCCTGATGCAACAATTCGGTTCCATGGAGGGGCTCTATGAAAACGTCCAGAGCATCACCCGGAAAAAGCAGAAGGAAAACCTGATCAACTTCCGGGATCAGGCGTTTCTGAGCCGCCGACTGGCCACCATCGAGACCAGGGTGGATCTGCTCCCTGAAGAAAGCGACCCCAGGAACTTCCGATTCACCGAGCCGGATAAAGCCAAGCTCTTCACCCTGTTCAAGACCCTGGAATTCAACCAGCTTCAGCGGGAATTCCCGGGCGAGGATCCGGACCCCGTCGACACCACTTACCGGACGATTTTCACCATGGAAGACCTGGAGGCGCTGGTATCGGCGCTGCGGTCCGCCGGACGTTTCGCCCTGGATACTGAAACAACGTCTGAAAACCCCATGGAAGCCCGGCTGGTGGGGCTGTCTTTCTCCTGCGAACCCCACAAAGCCTGGTATATTCCCTGCGGCCACCATTACATGGGGGCCCCGGAGCAGCTCCCCTGCGAGGCGGTCCTGGAAGCCCTCAAGCCCATCCTCCAGGACAACGGGCTGAAAAAGGTCGGGCAGAACATCAAATACGACTGGGTCGTCCTGTCCCGCTGCGGCGTCGATCTGGCCGGAGTTGACTTCGATACCATGGTGGCGTCTTACCTGGTCAATCCCTCCAAGCGGAACCACAACCTGGATCAGATCGCCCTCGATTTCCTGAACCACAAGACCATCACCTATGCGGAGGTGACGGGCGGCGGCGGCAAAAAGGGGATCCTCTTCAGCGAGGTGGCTGTGGACAAAGCCGCGACTTATGCCTGCGAGGACGCCGATGTGACCTTCAGGGCGTACCAGATCCTGCGTGAGCAGCTGGAAAAGATCGGCGTGGCCCGGCTCATGGAAACAGTGGAAATGCCCCTGGTTCCGGTGCTCATGAAAATGGAACGGCGGGGCATCTGCGTCGATCGGGAACGGCTGAAGACCCTTTCCCGGAGCTTTGCCGATGAGCTGGAACGGCTCGAAGAAACCATCTGCGAAGTGGCCGGTGAACGGTTCAACATCAAATCTTCCCAGCAACTGGGGGTGATCCTGTTCGAGCGGCTGGGCCTGCCGGTGCAGAAAAAAACCAAGAAAAAAACCGGATATTCCACCGATGTGGAGGTGCTCACCCTGCTGGCGACCCAGCACGAACTGCCGGCCATGGTGCTTCGCCACCGAACGATCTCAAAGCTCAAATCGACCTATGCCGACGCGTTGCTGGAGATGTGCGATCCAAAGACCGGACGGGTCCACACCTCCTTCAACCAGACCGTTACCGCCACCGGCCGGTTGAGTTCGTCGGACCCCAACCTCCAGAACATTCCCGTCCGGGACGAAGAAGGGCGGCAGATCCGCAGCGCCTTTATCCCGCGGAAGGGGTGGCGGCTGATGGCGGCCGATTATTCCCAGATCGAACTGCGCATTCTGGCCCATTATTCCGAAGATCCGATCCTCATCGAATCATTCGAAAAAGAAGAGGACATCCATACCCGAACCGCCGCCGAGGTCTTCGAAGTCGCCCAGGAGGCGGTGACGCCGGAACTGCGGCGGCAGGCCAAGGCCATCAACTTCGGCATCATCTATGGCATGAGCGCCCATGGGCTGTCCCAACAACTGGGCATCAGCCGGCAGATGGCCGGAACCTATATCGACCACTATTTCGACCGGTACAAGGGGGTCAAAAAGTTCATGGAAAGGGCCGTCGAAGACGCCCGGAAGACCCGCCGGACCAGCACCCTCCTGGGCCGCATCCGGTTGCTGGCCGAGATCGACAGCGCCAACCGGAACGTCCGCCAGTTCGCCGAGCGGATCGCCCTCAACACCCCCATCCAAGGCACCGCCGCCGACCTCCTTAAGCTGGCCATGATCCGGGTGGAGAACGCCATCGCGGAAAAGGCGTTCCAATCCGCCATGCTCCTGACCGTCCACGACGAACTGATCTTCGAAGCGCCGCCGGAGGAACTGAAGGTCCTGGAAGATCTGGTGAAGGAGATCATGGAAGGGGTGTGGGACCTGCGGGCGCCGTTGAAGGTCAATGTGGGCGTCGGGGAAAACTGGACGGAGGCGCATTGAGACCATGACATTATCCCTTTACTGGCTCCAGTGCGGCGGGTGCGGGGGCGACACCTGGTCGCTGTTCAACGCGCGATCGCCTCATCTTCCCGAGCTGTTCGGGATGCTCGATATTGAATTGCTGTGGCACCCGTCCATTTCCGCGATGTCCCTGGCGGAGCAGGAACACCTCCTGGCGGAGCTGACTTCGGATCAGCGGCCCCTCGATGTGCTCTGCATCGAGGGATCGGTCATCCGGGGGCCGGGGGGGACCGGAATGTACGACGAAGCATATGGTCGGCCCAAAAAGGACCTGGTGGCGACCCTGGCCCGGAAAGCCCGCTGCATCGTCGCCGTCGGCACCTGCGCCAGCTTCGGCGGCATCGGGTCCGACGGGGAGATCGAGGCCACCGGGGTCCAGTATCACAAGTGGGACAAAGGCGGCTTCCTGGGGCCGGACTTCCAAACCCTCCAGGGAACGCCCGTCATCAACCTGCCGGGGTGCCCCTGCCATTGCGATGTGGTGACGGGGATCCTTTCTCAACTGGCGGAAGGCGCGAACATCGAGCTGGGGGACTATGGGACGCCCCTGGAATGGTACGGCATGATGGTCCATCAGGGCTGCACCCGCAACGAATATCACGAGTTCCGGGTCGAGGAAAAACGGTTCGGCGAGAAAGGGTGCATGTTTTTTTACCTCGGATGCCATGGACCGCTGGTTCAGGGTCCCTGCAACAAGATCCTGTGGAACGGTCGGTCGTCCAAGACCCGGGTGGGCGTCCCCTGTTTCGGCTGCACCCGCCCCGACTTTCCTCAGCAGTACCCGTTTTTCAAGACGCGGAACATCGAGGGCATCCCCATCGATTTGCCCGACGGGGTGGGGCGGGCGCATTATCTGGCCTACAAGGGAATGGCGGCGGCCGCAGCTCCCCAGCGGCTCAAAAAACGAAAAACCGGCATTTAAAAAAGGTTTCGGCGTATGCCGACAGAGAAAAAACATATCCGCATATTTCCCTTCAACCGGGTCGAAGGCGATCTGAAAGTCCATCTCCAGATCGAAGACGGGGCCATCCGGGATGCCTGGTGTACGGGCAGCATGTACCGGGGCTTCGAAAACATCCTGAAGGGCAGGGGCCCTCTGGACGGTCTGGTGATCACCCCCCGGATCTGCGGGATCTGCACCACGGCCCACCTGGCGGCCGCGGCCCGCGCCCTGGACATGGTCTGCGGGGTCCGCATACCTGGAAACGCCTTGCGAATCCGGAACATTGCGCTCATGGCGGAGATGATCCAGAACGATATCCGCCAGGCGGTTCAGCTTTTCATGGCCGATTTCACCCGCCCGGGCTTCGCGGACCATCCTTTGCATAAGGAAGCCAGGCGTCGTTATGAACCCATGAAAGGGGCAAGCGTCCTGCAGGCGGTTGCCGAAAGCCGCTCCCTTCTGGAAATCATCGCCGTCCTGGGGGGGCAATGGCCCCATTCGTCCTTTATGGTTCCCGGCGGCGTGGTCTGCCTGCCCAGTCCCAACGACATCAGTCAGTGCCGGCATCTGGCCCGTCATTACCGGCGCTGGTACGAGGAACGGGTGCTGGGATGTTCCCTGGAGCGGTGGTCGGAGGTGACCTGCCGGGCCGATCTCAAGGCGTGGCTGACGGCATCCGACGCCCACCGGAAGAGTGAGCTGGGGTTTTTCATTCGGTTCGCCCGGACGGCAGGCCTTCATAAAATGGGGGCCGGACACCCCCATTTTATGGGATTCGGCGGCCTGGTCATACCCCGGGACAGCGCCGTCGCTTCTCTCGGCAGAGATGGGGAACTTTTTCCGCCGGGATTTTACAGCAGGGGAAAGATCGCCCCCCTGGATCAGAAGCGGATCACCGAGTCCATCGATTGTTCCTGGTTTACCGAATACGGGCCGCCGCGCCATCCGTTCGACGGCGTCACCCAACCCTATGCCGCCGGCAATGAAAAACGACAATATTCGTGGGCAAAAGCCCCACGGTATGACGGGCTGCCGGCAGAAACCGGTCCCCTGGCCCAGATGCTTCTGGCAGGAGACCCCCTTTTGACGCAACTTGTCCGGGAGGAAGGCCCCTCCGTTTTTGTCCGACAACTGGCGCGAATGGTCCGATCCTGCCGGACGCTTCCGGCGATGGAGACGTGGCTCCGGGAACTGAGCCGGAATAAGGGGCTCTTTTACAACGACGCGCCTGACATTGAACGCGGGAAGGGCTTTGGACTGGTGGAAGCGCCCCGGGGGTCTCTGGGCCACTGGGTCGCCGTCGACAACGGCCGCATTCAGTCCTATCAGGTGATTACGCCGACGACCTGGAACGGTTCTCCCCGGGACGGCAACGGTCTGCGGGGCCCCATCGAAGAGGCGCTCGTCGGCGCGCCGGTCCGAAACCCGGACGATCCCCTGGAGGCCGAACTCATCGTGAGATCCTTCGATCCCTGTCTGGTATGCACCGTTCACTAGAGATCATCACCCCCCAGGCGCCCTCTCGGCAAGCCATGGGCGTGCACCCCGACCAGGCGGCCGCGCTGATTGAGGAAAACCGGCTGCTGCGGGAGGAGATCCGCGTCTCCAGGGAGGCGGCCGAGATAACCGCCGACCTGGTCGTCCGGCAGTTCGAAGAGACCGAAAAAATCCTCCGCCGTTTCCAGTCGGCCAATGCCCAGCGGGAGGCGGTGCTCAATTCCGCGTCTCAGATCTCCATCATCGCCGCCGATCAGGAAGGCGTCATCACCGTATTCAACGCCGGCGCCGAGAATCTGCTGGGCTACCGGGCAGATGAGGTCCTCGGGCGACAGACCCCGGAAATTTTCCATGCGGAATCGGAACTGACCCGCCGGGGCAAAATCCTCGGCATCCCGAGCCATCATCTTCTGTATGAATACGCGCTGCGAAACTGGTCCGATCAGTCGGAATGGACCTATGTGCGGCGGGACGGAACGGCCTTTCCGGTCAATATGACCATCAATGCCCTGTGGGATCCGGAAGGGTGGATCAGCGGGTATCTGTGCATCGCCATGGATATCACGGAACGAAAACAGGCCGAAGAGGCGCTGGGCCAGGCCCACGATGAACTCGAACAACGGGTGACGGAGAGGACCCGGGAACTGGCGGAAGCCAACGAGGACCTTCAGAGCGAGATCCGGGAACGGAGGCAGATCGAAAAACATCTGCGGGAAAACCAGGCCGAACTGACCGGGATCATGGATTCCATCACTGACCGGATGAGCATGATCGACGAGACTCTGACCATCGTCTGGGCCAACGACATCGCCAAACGGTTGTTTGGGCGCGAGATGATCGGCAAGAAGTGCTTCGAGGTTTTTCGCCGGCGGTCCGAACCCTGTGAGCACTGCATCGCCCTCAAATCTTTTGCGGACGGGAAAATTCACGAACACGAGACCGACGCCGTCTCTGTGAACGGCGACCATCTGATTTTCTGGTGCACCACCAGCGTCACGGCATGGCATCCCGATGGTCGTCCCAAAATGGTGGTGGAGAACTCCCGGGACATCACGGCCCGGAAAAAAGTTGAACAAGCATTGCGGGCATCGGAGGAAAACTACCGATCCATCTTCGAGAACGCCACCGAGGGCATCTTCCAGACGACGCCGGAAGGCGGATTTCTTGCTGTGAATCCCGCGTTCGCCCGCATCGTGGGATACGATTCCGAAGAAGAACTGCTTCAACAGGTCACGGATCTGCGGGAACAGCTTTATGTCGATCCCGAAAAGCGCGATGAATTCAAACGCATCATGGAACGCCGGGGACGGGTCCAGAATTTTGAAACCCGGTTCTACCGGAAGGACGGCGTCGTCATACACGTTTCCCTCAATGCGCATATCGTGCGAAACAAGGAAGACAACCGCATCTATTATGAGGGCATCCTGGAGGACATCACACAGCGAAAACGAGCCGAAGAACTGAAAATCGACAAGGAAGCCGCAGAAGCGGCCACCCGGGCCAAGAGCGATTTTCTGGCCAACATGAGCCATGAGATTCGCACGCCGCTCAACGCCATCATCGGCTTGACCGACCTGAGCCTGCGAACCGATCTGTCCGCCAAACAGCGGGATTATCTCCGGAAGGTCAAATTGTCCGGCCGCACCCTGCTGGAGATCATCAACAATATTCTCGACTTTTCCAAAATCGAAGCCGGACGAATGGAGTTGGAGAGGACTGAGTTCGATTTGCAGGAAAAACTGGAAAACCTCGCGGACATGCTGTCCGGCAAAGTCGGTGAAAAAGGGATTGAACTGGTGGTGTCGGCGGACGAGGACGTGCCGAGAGCGCTGATCGGCGACCCGCTGCGGTTGACCCAGGTGTTGACCAATCTTGCCAACAACGCCGTCAAGTTTACAGACAAAGGGGACGTGGCGGTTCGGGCGTCTCTGCTGCATAAAGATGCAGATCGGGTGCGGCTCAGGTTTACGGTGAAAGACAGCGGGATCGGCATCGGCCGGGAAGCGATCCGGGGCATTTTTTCGCCCTTCAGCCAGGCCGATGGTTCCACCACGCGGAAATACGGCGGCACCGGTTTGGGTCTGGCCATCTCCAAACGGCTGGTGGAGATGATGAACGGCGAGATCAGCGTCCTGAGCGAACCGGGCAAAGGCGCCGCCTTCAATTTTACAGCCCGGTTCGATCTGCCGGAGAGCCGCGTGGATGCGAAACCTGAAGCGCCCCGATCGCTGAGCGGAAAATGCATCCTGGTGGTGGACGATAACGCCGCCGCCAGAGAGATCGTTCAGCAAGCCCTTCGGTCCTTCGGATTCCGGCCTTTCGGCGCCGAGTCCGGGTCCGCGGCGCTGGAGGCCATGAAGGCGAGGGGAGGGGAGGGCGCTTTCGATCTGCTGATCGTCGATTGGATGATGCCCGAAATGGACGGCATCGCCCTCCTGAAGCAGGTCCACGATGATCCGAGCCTGCCGGATCTGCCGGTGTTGATGATGACCGCCTTTGGACGGGAAGAGGTGATGCAGCAGGCTGAAAGCCTCGGGGTAGACGGTTTTCTGATCAAGCCCATTAAGACGTCGGTCCTGTTCGATACCCTCATGGGCGTGTTCGGCGTCGAGACGGCTTCACCGGACGAAAGCGTTTCAGCAGCGGACGAAATCCCGATTCATGGCGATGTCGGCGGCGCGCGGGTCCTGATCGTGGAGGACAATCCTATCAATCAGCAGGTGGCTGCGGAAATTTTGACCCATGCCGGGATGATCGTGGAGACGGCTGAAAATGGCCAGGCGGCTGTGTCCGCCATTCAGCGAACCGATTTCGACGCCGTGCTGATGGACATCCAGATGCCGGAGATGGACGGATACCAGGCGACGCGAAAGATTCGCCGGGACCTGAAACATCGCAATCTGCCCATCATCGCCATGACCGCCCATGCCCTTAAAGGGGATCGGGAAAAATGTCTGGCCGCCGGCATGGATGATTATGTGACCAAACCCGTCAATGTCGAGGAACTGCTGACCGTATTATCCCACTGGATTGCAGTGGCGCCGACCGAGGCTGGGCCCGACAACCCGTCCCCGGACGCGTGGCCGCAAATGGAAGCGATCGACGTTTCGGCAGGGATTAATCGTCTCAGCGGCAATCGCTCGCTTTATATGAGGCTTCTGTCATCCTTTGCCGAGGATTATGAAACCGTCTCTTCATCGATCCGGGATGCGCTCGGACGGGGAAACGTCGATGCAGCGATCGAGCAGGTTCACGCCATCAAGGGCGTAGCGGGCAACATTTCCGCGGACGCCCTGGCCGGCATCGCCGCGCAGTTGGAAAACGATCTCAGAAAAACCGGGAAGGCCGACCCCGGAGTCGTGGACTGTTTTGAAAAGGCGGTTGGCAAGGTTTTGGATGCGATCCGTCGATTGATGGAGATGAACGATGCGCTCAGGGGCCTTGATGATCCGGAAACAGATTTGTCGGACGGGAAATTTCAAGCGGGAACAGCAGAAGATGCGGCCATTTATGAACGGCTGACTGCGCTGGACAGGCTGCTTTTGGCCAATGACCTGGAGGCGGAAGAGGCCTTTAAAGCCCTCAAGGGGTCTCTGGGGCCATGGCCCGAAGGAGAAGCGCCGTTGACCCGACTCTCGCATCATATCCAGAGGCTGGATTTCGCCAGGGCCAGAAAAGAAGCAACGGAGATCGCCCGATTGCTGGCGGTGAAGTCGGAGGCGCAGCCTGCATGACCGATGATGCCCGGAAACAGCGCGTATTGATCGTGGACGATGCCTCCGAAAACATCCGGGTGCTGGCCCAGGTGCTCAAATCCATGTGCAAAATCAGTTTTGCGACCAACGGCAAAGAAGCGCTGGATCTCGTCGCGTCCGGACCTCCCATTGATCTCGTTCTGCTGGACATCATGATGCCGGAGTTGGATGGGTACGAGGTCTGTCGCCGGCTGAAAACTTCTGAAAAGACAAAGAACATACCCATTATCTTTATCACCGCCATGGCCGAGGAAGAAGACGAAACCCGGGGGCTGGAACTCGGCGCCGTGGATTACATCACAAAACCGTTCAGCAAGGCCATCGTCAAGGCCAGAGTCCGAACTCACCTGGAGCTGAAACGGCATCGGGACGTACTGGAAAACCTCTCGTCCCTGGACGGGTTGACGGGCATCCCCAATCGCCGGCGCTTCGATGAATTCATCGAAACCGGATGGCGGACCGGCATCCGGGAGGCAAGCCAACTATCTATGATCATGATCGATATCGATTATTTCGGCGCTTACAACAACTCATACAATCACCTTGCCGGGGATGATTGTCTGAAACGCGTCGCAAAAACATTGGCAAAGGGCCTCCATCGGCCGACCGACTTCGCGGCCCGATACGGGGGAGAGGAGTTTTCAGTTGTACTGCCGAGAACGGATCTCGTGGGCGCCGTTCATATGGCTGAAAAGATGAGAAAAGCCGTCGAGGATCTCCGGATCATTCACGAACCCTCACCGGTTTCGGACTGGGTGACCATCAGCCTCGGCGTGGCAAGCGTGACGCCGTTCAAGGAAGGGACGGCGAGTTTTTTGATCCAGGGCAGTGACCGGGTTCTCTTCGAAGCCAAGAGAGCCGGCAGAAATCGGGTTAAAAGCATTCAACTGTAGCTGGTGCGGCAGGTCTTGGGTTGCAGAGAAATTTACTCAGGCCCGGAATCGGGTCTCGGGAGAGGCCTGCAAAATATTTGATAATATAATCATATTATCAAATATTGCTCAAGTTTTTTATATCCGATCCCAATAGACGGTCATTTCCGCGAAAAACGAACAAATGAACGAATCCATGGACAATATTTCCATCAAGCAAGCCGTAGACGATTATGTGTCTTTTAAAGAAGCCACCGGCGTCTTCAGCAAGGCAACGACCAGCAAGCGTAGATATGCCCTGGTCAAGTTCGCCGAATACTGTAAGGCGCACGATATTGTTTTCCCGGAAGATCTGACCCGCAAAACGGTTATCGCGTATCTTCAGACCCAGGATGTCCTTCGATCGACCAAATTGACCGTGATCTATATTTTGATCAGCTTTATGGATTATCTGGTCGATGAATCCCTGATTTCGGAAAATATCGCGGAAACCATCGATAAGCCAAAAATTTATCAGCCCAACACCGATTATCTGACCCTCTCTGAACTCGAACGCCTTTTTGCATTTCAGCACAATAAACGACCGAACAAGATGACGCATCGGAACATTCTTTTATTGACCTTGTTTTCAGATCTTTGCCTTCGGGTGTCGGAGGTCGTCAACTTGAAAATAAAAGATGTGCGGTTGGACGCGCGGGAGATCTGGGTGTCGAGAAAACGGGATAAATTGAGCAAGTTGCCGCTGAACGAGCATATCGTTGAAAAATTTCAAAATTGGTATGGAACCCGATCGCGGTTCAAGGGAAAGGAGTCTCCGTGGGTGTTCCTGTCGAGCCACGGAAAACCGCTCACCCCGCAACAGGTCCATAACATCGTCAGTGACGCATTAAAAAGAGCCGGCATCTTCAAACGCAAGCGAGGCCCCCACCTGTTGCGTCATTCCGGTGCGAGCCTCAAAGCGAGCGCAGGTGAAAACCTGATTATTATCCAGTATTTATTGGGGCATGAAAATCTTAACACCACCCGCCGCTATCTCCATTTCGACTGGCAGGAATTGCGGGAGATGGTGGACAGGAGCCCCCGGCTGGATACCGGGCCCGAGTAACGCGTCGTGTTTCGCAGCAACTGACGGGCGGCGTCGCATCGACCGTCGCATCGACCGTCGTATCGACCGTCGTATCGACCGTCGTATCGACTATTCGTCCCCGCAGGCGTCATCGCCCTCCCCTTTTCCCGGCGGTTGCGCTTTTTCCGCCTTCTTTTCCGGAATTTCCGGGGGCGCGCCGCCGAGGATTTTGATCGGCGGGGTTTTAACCGTGTACGGAATGTCCTTGAGGTCGTCGCTCATCAATTGCGCTTCCCGGATCTCGATGCCCGCGTCCATCGGGGACTTGACGGACGCGTTGACCCGGAACTCCATAATGAGAAGCGGAAATTCTTCCCCTTTGACGCCCCTGGCGGCGGCCATGACCGCGATCAGCGTCCCCGGCTTTTTATCGTTGACAATGTGCATCATGGAATGGGTGAATCGGGTTTTTTCCGCTTTGGAAAACGTGAGAATGTCAGGGTCGTAGGTCATCACCAGCTTGACGCCGGCCAGGTTGTCCACGCGGTCCAGCATCACCGGAAAGGTGATGACGTCGCCCGGCCTGGCTTTGACCGGGGGGATGGAGATTTCCGCCGCCGTTGCTGCCGAAACCATCGCCAGAACGCATAGCGCCATCGCCAAGCCTGTTGTAGAAATTGTCTTTCGCTTCATCTTTCGCCCTGTGTCCGTTGTGGGTTTTTTCATTTCGGTTCCATCGGCAACCTGATCTAAATGCCATGAATGGACTTTTTTTTCAAGCGGATTGACATAATCCACCCAATATCCTATAATTATTTAAATTTTTTTGATTAGAGATGGCCGGAAATGCAAGGGAATGGAAAGGAATGGATGCGGATCGGTTCAGGATATGATATGCACCGTCTGGTCGCCGGACGGAAACTGATCCTCGGCGGCGTGGAGATTCCGTTTGAAAAAGGGCTTCTGGGGCATTCGGATGCGGACGTGCTGCTCCACGCGGTATGCGACGCCCTCATGGGCGCTGCCGGGCTGGGCGACATCGGCCTCCATTTTCCCGACGCCGACCCGCAATACAAAAACATCGACAGCATGAAGTTGCTGTCCCGGACCGCCGGGTTGCTGCGAAAAAACGGCTGGCGCATCCTCAATGCGGACGCCACTATTCTTGCCCAGGCGCCCAGAATATCTTCCTACCGGGACTCTATGCGGGACAACATCGCACTGGCGCTTGAACTGGAAGCGGATCGGATCAATGTTAAGGCCACCACCACCGAAGGCCTGGGACCTATCGGCCGCGGTGAGGGCATCGGCGCCATGTGTACGGCCCTGATCGAAAAATTTTCGGAGAATGAAGACGATAAGAGGATGAAAGAGCCATGACCATTCGGATCTACAACACCATGAGCAGAACAAAGGAGATTTTTGAACCTCTGTCGCCGGGAAAGGCCAGCGTTTATGTCTGCGGCCCCACGGTTTATGATTCCTGCCATATCGGCCATGCCCGATCGGTCGTGGTGTTCGACGTCATCGTTCGATATCTGAGGGCCGGCGGGTTCGAGGTGACCTATATCCGCAATTTCACGGATGTGGACGACAAAATCATCGCTCGCGCCAACCAGCTCGGGCTCGACCCCATGGCCATTGCTGAAAAATATATCCGGGAATTTTACGAGGACATGGACGCCCTCCATGTGCTGCGGGCCGACCACGAGCCCCGGGTCACTCAGTTCATGGATCCCATCAAGGCTTTTATAAAAAAACTCCTGGACAACGGCATGGCCTACCAGATCGACGGCGATGTGTTTTATGCCGTGGAAGCATTCGGCGGGTACGGAAAACTGTCGGGCCGGAAGCTCGAGGATATGGAGGCCGGGGCCCGGGTGGGGATCAATGAAAAAAAGCGGAATCCTTTTGATTTCGCCCTCTGGAAATCCGCCAAACCGGGGGAACCCGCCTGGGACAGCCCCTGGGGGCCGGGACGACCGGGATGGCACATCGAATGTTCCGCCATGGCATGGCAGCACCTGGGAAAGACTTTCGACATTCACGGCGGCGGCAAGGACCTGATCTTTCCCCATCATGAAAACGAGGTGGCCCAGTCCGAGGGCGCCTTCAATGAACCCTTTGCCCGATACTGGGTCCACAACGGCTTCGTCAACATCGATCAGGAGAAGATGTCCAAATCCCTCGGCAATTTCCTGATGATCAAGGATGTGCGCAAATCGTATCATTCCGAGACGATCCGCCTGTTTCTGCTCTCCAACCATTACCGGAGTCCCGTCGATTTCACGGATAAAGCCATGGATGAAGCCAGGGCCGGACTGGACCGGATCTATACCTTTCTGGAAAGAGCCGAGGCGGCGGTCGGCCCTCCGGCAGAATCAGCTGAAACCGCCGGCGAGCACTGGCGGCGGTTCACCGAAGCCATGGACGACGATTTCAACACGGCCCTGGGCATCGGCGTCCTGTTCGAAGGGGTCCGGACCGCCAACGGCCTGATGGACGCCCGAACCGACGACGCCCTGCCCCGGGTCGGGGCGGTCCGGGACGACATCCTTCGCATGGGCGGGATCCTCGGCATCCTCAACCAAACCCCTGCCGCCTATTTCAGCGGGCGACGTTCCAGCGCGCTCGCCGCCGAGTCCATCGACGCTTCGGAGATCGAAGCGCTGATCTCGGAGCGGACCGAAGCCCGAAAAGCCAGGGACTTTGCCCGGGCCGACGCCATCCGGGACGAGTTGGCCCGGAAGAACATCGTGCTGGAGGATCGACCTGACGGCACCATCTGGAAGGTCGACGGATAACCATGCCCTTGTTTCAACTGGAAACGGAATATTCGCCCACCGGGGATCAACCCAAAGCCATCGCCGGCCTGAGCCGGGGGATTCGGGCGGGACACCGTCACAACGTCATGCTGGGCGTCACGGGGTCCGGCAAGACGTTCACCATGGCCAACGTGGTGGCGGCCCTGGACCGCCCCACCCTGGTCATCGCCCCCAACAAGACCCTTGCGGCCCAGCTTTACCACGAATTCAGGGGGCTGTTTCCCGAAAACGCGGTGGAATACTTCGTCTCCTATTACGACTACTACCAGCCCGAAGCGTATATTCCCGCCAGCGACACTTACATCCAGAAAGATTCCTCCATCAACGAGATGATCGACAAGCTCCGCCATTCAGCCACCCGGTCGGTCTTGTCCCGGCGGGACGTTCTGGTGGTGGCCAGCGTGTCGTGCATTTTCGGCCTGGGCGCGCCCGAGGATTACCTGGGCATGCGGATCAACCTGGAAACCGACGAGGAACTCAACCGGGACCGGCTCCTTTCCCGGCTGGTGGAGATTCACTACGAGCGCAACGACGTGGATTTCCACCGGGGGGTCTTCCGGGTCCGGGGGGATCGGGTGGAAATCTTTCCGGCTTACGAGGAGGACCGGGCCATCCGCATCGATTTTTTCGGAGATGAAATCGAATCCATCGCCGAAATCGACCCCCTGCGCGGCGAGACGCTGAGGCGGCTGGACGAGCTGACCCTGTTTCCGGCCAGCCATTACGTCACCGAAAAGGGAACGCTCCAGCGCGCCGTAGAGACCATCAATGCCGAACTCAAGCAGCGCATCGACTATTTCCGGGCGGAAAACAAGCTCATCGAGGCCCAGCGCATCGAGGAACGGACCCAGTTCGACCTGGAGATGATGCTGGAGATCGGGTATTGCAACGGCATCGAAAACTACTCCCGCCACCTGACGGGCCGGAAGCCCGGCCAGCCCCCCCCTACCCTGCTCGATTATTTCCCCGACGATTTTCTGGTCTTCATTGATGAAAGTCACATCGGGGCGCCCCAACTCCGGGGCATGTACAAAGGCGACCGATCCCGGAAAGAGACCCTGGTGGAATTCGGGTTCCGGCTTCCCTCCGCCCTTGACAACCGCCCCCTGACCTTCACGGAGTTCGAGGAACGGGTCAAACAGGTGGTCTATGTCTCCGCCACCCCGGGCGATTACGAGCGGGAAAAAGGCCGGGACAGCATGGTCGAGCTGATTGCCCGGCCCACCGGCCTGCTGGACCCCCATATCGACGTCAGAAGCGCGCGTCGCCAGGTGGACGACCTGCTGGAGGAGATCCGCCTTCGGATCGCGAGAAACGAGCGGGTCCTGGTCACCACTCTCACCAAGCGCATGGCCGAGGATCTGACGGAATACTATGCGGATATCGGCATTCCGGTCCGCTACCTCCACGCCGACATCACCACTCTGGAGCGGATGGACATCATCAGGGACCTGAGGGCCGGCGTCTTCGACGTCCTCATCGGCATCAATCTGTTGCGGGAGGGCCTCGATATTCCGGAAGTTTCCCTGGTGGCGGTGTTGGACGCCGACAAGGAAGGCTTTCTCCGGTCCACCCGATCCCTGATCCAGATCTGCGGACGGGCGGCCCGGAACGCCGGGGGCAAAGTGATCCTCTATGGCGATGTGGTGACCCGCTCCATGCAACAGACCATGGACGAGACCGGCCGGCGGCGGGAGATTCAACAGGCCTACAACGAGCGCCACGGGATCACCCCCGCCACCATCCACAAGACCATTTCACATGTTTTTGATTTCGTGAAGCCGGTCGACGGTTCTGAGGAAGGGATTCCGGATCGCCTGGCGAAGGTGGCGGAATCGGTGGCTGCATACGGCGATCAGGACAGAGACGTCCAGGAGATCATACGGGAGATGGAGGCGGAGATGGAAAAAGCGGCCAGGGAACTGGCCTTCGAGCGGGCTGCGGATCTGCGGGACCGGATCGCGGCGCTCAGAGAAATGGCGTAGCAATCAAAAAAGGGCGCGAACCGCCGCCCTTTTTTTGTCCCAACGCTTGTTATTGACGCTTACTCGTTGTAGCCGCTTCCCACGATCAGGTTGTTGTCGGTCTTCTGGACGAAGGAATGCTTCATAGCGTCCTTCCACATATAGTCGGCGGTTTCTTTGCCCTCCTTCACAGCGGCGGCAATCGCTTCATATACCGGCGGCGCAGCTTCCTTCAGGCTCTTCCCGGCAAGGGAAGGATGAACCACCAGCATGCCGTCTTCTTCCAGGATAAAGACGTAGGGATCATAATCATTGGCGTTGATCGTCTTGGCGTCCTTGCCGCCATTGATGGCAGCCACCACATCTTCGACGTTCTTTTTGGCCGCTTCCTTGCTGCCGGCCAGTGCATTGCCTGCCAGACACAGCCCACAGATCAAAACGAGCAGTACGATGACGATTCTTTTCATGTTCTTCTCCTTTTTTGATGAGTCCAAACGTTTTTTCCTTTCCCTGTCCGTATACCGCATGCCGTCGGTTCTATCACCTCCTTTGCGGTCTTGGTACATGAATTATTGTCTCAATACCACATCGACATAATAAAATACAAGAAATAAAATTAAATTTTTTAATGTTAAAAAATGAATATGATTTTTTACCCTGCAGGGCCGGTTGCTTTACAGATGTAAAATATGGCATATGTTGGGTCCATGACGACGGAATTGATTGAAAAACTGGACAGAGTCTCCACCGGCCCCGGCGTATACCTCATGAAAGACGCCGAGGGGACGGTGATCTATGTGGGCAAGGCCGGAAATCTGAAAAAACGGCTCACCTCTTACTTTAAGAAGAACAACGGGATGGACTTGAAGACCGGCATCCTGGTCAAAAAGATCGCGACCTTCGAGACCCTTCTTACCCATACCGAAAACGAAGCGCTGATTCTGGAATCGAACCTGATCAAACGGCACCGGCCCCGATACAACGTCATCCTCAAGGACGACAAACGGTATCCCTCGCTTCGGCTGGACGTCCAGAATCCTTTTCCGACCCTTTCCATCGTCCGGAAGCCCGACAACGACGGGGCCCTTTATTTCGGCCCCTTTTCATCGGCCCATGCCGCCCGGCAGACCCACCACTTCATTGAAAAAACCTTCGGGCTGCGGAAATGCCGGAACCGCCGGTTGAAACAGCGGACCCGGCCGTGCCTCAATTACCAGATGGGGGCGTGTCTGGCGCCGTGCAGCCGAGAGATCGATCCGGACGACTATGGGGCCATCGTCCGGGAGGTGACCCTTTTTCTGAGGGGCCGCACCCCGGAACTGGTCAACACATTGAAAACCGACATGGCCGCCGCAGCCCGGAATCAGGATTTCGAAACAGCCGCCGTTCTGCGCGACCGGATGTTCGCCCTTCAGCGGACTCTGGAAAAGCAGGTGGCGGTGACCGCCGATTTTCAGGATCGGGACGTACTGGCCGCGGTCCGCTCTGAAAACCTGTGCCTTGTGACCCTGCTGTCGGTCCGGGGGGGGTACCTCATGGGGATGCGTCATTTCCGTTTTGACAATGCGCTGGCCTCAGCCGATGAAACCATCGACGCTTTTATCCGTCAGTATTACGAAGGGAGCCGGTTTATCCCCAATGAGATTCTGACCCCATCCCGCCTGGAGGACGCCGATTTGCTGGGGGAATGGCTCTCCTCCGTCAAAAGCCGGCGGGTTCATGTGCTGTGGCCCCAGCGGGGGGAGCGGGCGTCCCTTTTGCGCTTGGCCGGGGAAAACGCCCGGGACGCCCTGGATGAATGGATTGCGGAACGCTCCGCCGATATCGGCCTGCTCGCCCGGGTGCAGAAACGCCTTCATCTGGGCAAATTGCCCCTCCGCATCGAGTGCGTGGACAACTCCAACATATCGGGGACCAATCCCGTGGGCGCACTGGTGGTCTTTGAAAAGGGACGGCCCGACAAATCGGCATACCGGAAATACCGCATCAAAAGCGTTAAGGACTTAAACGATGATTACGCCTGCATGGCGGAAGTGCTGAAGCGCCGGTTCGGCAGGGGTGAGGCGTCAAAGCCCTATCCCGATCTTCTGATGGTGGACGGCGGAAAGGGCCAGCTCAACATCGCCCTGGCCGTGATGGCGGAATTAGGGATTTCAGACCGGTTCGAGGCGGCCGCCATCGCCAAAAAGGATGAGAAAAAGGGAGAGAGCGAAGACAAGATTTTCCGACCGGGGCGGGCCAATCCGATCCTTTTCGGCAGGGACCGTGATCCCCTGTTTCTGCTTCAGCGAATCCGGGACGAAGCCCACCGTTTCGCCATTGCGTTTCACCGGAAGCGGCGGTCCAACAGCGCCCTGACATCGGTGCTGGACGGGGTGTCGGGGATCGGGAAAAAACGGAAAACATCTCTGCTGCGCCATTTCGGCGGCATCCGGAAGATCCGGGAAGCGACGGAGGAGGCACTGGGGGCGGTCCCCGGTATGAATGCCGCAGCGGCCAAACGCCTCAAGGCGGCCCTGGACGCCATGGACGGGCCGTGAATCAAAATAACAGGCAGGAAAGATGTTGCACGCGCAGGGGCGAAAGCAGGGGCGAGAAATTTTTCGCCCCTACAGATGCGTCTGAAAATGCCTACATCAGTTTCTTGAGGGTCTCTTTGAGTTCCTGGACGGCGTCGGCGGATTTCTTCAGGGCCGCCTTTTCGTCGTCGGTAAGGGAAATCTCGATGATTTGTTCAATGCCGTCGGCCCCCAGCTTTACGGGTACGCCGATGAACAGGTCATTGCAGCCGTATTCGCCCTGGAGATAGGCGGCGCAGGGGAGGACTTTCTTCTTATCTTTGAGAATCGATTCGGCCATTTCAACAGCCGAGGAAGCCGGGGCGTAGTAGGCGCTTCCGGTTTTGAGCAGGCTGACGATCTCGGCGCCGCCGTTGGCGGTCCGCTTGACCAGGGCGTCGATCCGCTCCTTGCTCATCAGTTCGGTGATGGGGATGCCCGCCACGGTGGAATACCGCGGCAGCGGCACCATGGTGTCCCCATGGCCGCCCAGGACAAAGGCGTGGGTGTTTTCCACCGAGACGTTGAGTTCCATGGCGATGAACGCCCGGAAGCGGGCCGAATCAAGTACGCCGGCCATGCCCATGACCCGGTTTTTCGGAAACCCGCTCGCCTCGAAGGCCACATGGCACATGGCGTCCAGGGGATTGCTGACGATGATGAGGATGCAATCGGGCGAATGTTTGACCACTTGTTCGGTCACGCTCTTCATGATCCCGGCGTTGGTGCTGATGAGATCGTCCCGGCTCATGCCCGGTTTCCGGGGGATGCCGGCGGTGATGATGACGATGTCCGAGCCGGCGGATTCCTCGTACCCGTTGGTCCCGATCAGATGGGCGTCGTGTTTTTCAACCGGCGCCGCTTCGGTCAAATCCAGGGCTTTTCCCTGGGGCACGCCTTCCACCACATCCACCAGAACCACATCGCACAGCTCTTTTTCCGCCAGCCGCTGGGCCGCGGTGGCCCCGACGTTGCCCGCGCCGACAACGGTTACCTTCTGTCTCATTGAAAACCTCCTTTGAAAATATTAAGTTAACTATCCATAAAAACGGTCGATCAGGCCAATTGTAAAAAATTCATTGAACCAAAAGGAAATAAATAGCATACTCTCCTCTGTTGTCAATTCATTTATCTGATATTGACAGGTCGATCACAAATAGAGTAGATAATATAAAATATTGGTATATCAATGCATAGAGTTATGCGCGCCGGCGGACGCCGGCGGGCCGACCGCTGGAAGCGCCCATGAGGAGGCGGATGGACCTTAAAAAGAAGATCAAATCCCTGTTGCAGCATGCAGAGCTTTACAAGTCCCAGGGACTCCTCAACGAGGCGTTGGAGAAATATGTCCACGCCGGCCGAATAATCAAAAAACATGCCGCTGTCATCGGCAATAAGAAGCTGTTGCCGGCGGTGGCCAAGCGGATCAAGATCCTGAAAGCGGAGATCAACCGCATCGAAGCATCCCCGGACATGTCGGTAGTGCCTGAAAATGTGCAGGATATCATTAAGAATAAGTTCGCCTTTACCGACAGGGAGGAAACCCGGGATCTGGAGGGGGCTGTCGCCCTGGCCAAATTTGGACAGTACGACCGGGCCCTGCGGGAGTTCCGCGTCCTCATGGACCGCGAGGATCTGAAGGTCAATGCCGCCAAGAACATCATCCGGTGCCACGTAACGCTGAACGCCATGTCGGATGCCGTCGGGCAATACCGGGAATGGTTCGATCAAAGCGCGCTGCGGCCTGAGGAACTCAATAAACTCCGCGTCTTTCTCCAGTCCATTCTCGACAAAAAAGGCATTAAGGAAACATTGCCCGGCAAGGAACCTGAACCGATCGTCCGGGAAGCCATTGTGGAAGACCCGGGCATCATGGACGGAGAAATCATTCTGCCGGAGCTGGTGCAGGGCGAAATCCTGGGGGATGCGGACGCCGAGGAGGAGATCATCGACATCAGTTCAGTGGAGATCACGCTGGAAGAAGGTCCGGGGAAATGGCGGACCGTCGAGTACGACGTCAGCTTCCAGTCGGGCCGCGTCATCAATTTGCTCATCTCTTCGTCGGACAAGGCTTTGATCGAAATACTGCGAACGGGCCTGGAACTCAAGAAAGTTCATTTCTATTCCCCCATCGCCATGTTCAACGGCGAAGGGGTGGTTTTCTCCAAATCACGGATTGAATCCGGGCCCAAGCAGGGAGACTACAGCCTGGACATTCAGATAAAGCACATCCGGTAATACGCAGGCATAAGACAGATCATGGCCAATATCAATCTGAAAAAGCGGGAAATCGAGTGCAAGATCGTCTATTATGGGCCGGGTCGTTGTGGAAAAACCACGAACCTTGACTATATTTTCAGACATTTTCAAAAGCAGGTGACCGGAGAGATGGTCACCACCGAAACAGATGGAGACCGGACGCTCTTTTTCGATTTCCTGCCCATGGGGCTGGGCAAGATCAGGGGATACGATGTCCGGCTTCAGCTTTATACGGTTCCCGGACAGGTCAAATACAGCGCCACCCGTAAGATGGTGCTGCGGGAAGTGGACGGCCTGGTCTTTGTGGCCGATTCTCTGGCGGTCCGGCGACAGAAAAACGTCCTGTCGCTGAAAGACCTCCACGGCAACCTCAAGGAGTACGGCCTCAGCATCTTTAAAGTTCCGCTGGTCATGCAGTACAATAAACGGGATCTGGTGGAACAGGGAATTCCCATTATGTCGCTCACAACCATGGAAAGGGACCTCAATCGCCAGCTGAAGGCGCCCTCCTTTCCAGCCAGCGCCCTCAGGGGCGACGGCGTCGGGGACACGCTGAAGACATGCATCAAACTCACACTGAAATCCCTCAGAAAACAGATGGGTTGGTAGGTCGATATTCTATGAGCAAACCGGTTCTGAGCGGCAGTCTCGACTTTCTCGCACTCGGCGACCTCATCCAGGTCATCGGCCCGAGCGGGGCTTCCGGCGCCCTCCGGATACTATCCGAACACGCGCCGGAACCTGGTCTGCTCTATTTCTCAAAGGGGAACATCGTCAACGCCAAAGCCGGGGACAAGACCGGTCTTGAAGCGGCCTATGCCCTTTTCGGCTGGCTGGAAGGCGAATTCGAGTTCATCGAAGAAGAGGCGGCCGTTTCCAGGGTCATCAACGAGAATCGGATGGCCATCATTCTCGACGGCAATCGGATGCTTGACGACGGTCAGATCGAAAAACTGGGGGGCCTCTGCCATGAAAAACAGGCGACCGCCCCCCCGGAAAGCGCCGACGGTTGCGACAAGCCCCTTTCCTATCCTGTGATCAAAGGGCCGCTGGCCGATTACATGTATGTGGTCAGCGAGGACGAATTTTCCGAGGGTCAGGTCATCGTTGAGGAAAAGACCCATGGTTCATGGAACTGGACTGTCCTGGAGGGGCTCGTGGATATTGTCAAGGAGACGAGCCAGGGACCGATTAAGCTCTATCGAATGGGAGATGGGGCGTTTCTGGGCAACCTCGATTCCTTCTCCTTCAAAGGCAGCCCCCGGAACATCACCGCCGTGGCCGCCTCCGACGTCCAGCTCGGCGTGCTCGACACCCAGCGGCTCACATCCGAATACGCCGCATTGTCGCCGGCCTTCCGCCGCCTTTTGAGAAGCCTGGAAAAGCGGCTGCAGGAGGTCACCGAACACGCCATCGCCATCCAGCAGGGTAAAAACAATACCAAAGCGCTCCTGAAACACGCCAAACCGATTATTCGGCAAAACGGCAGCGAATCGGACGACTTTTTCACGATCGCCGAAGGCAGGGCGTTTATCGTTCAGAAAACGGACAACGGTTCCCTCTTTCTGGCCGAACTCGGACCGGGAGATTTTATCGGCGCCGTCCCCTTTCTGGACATCGGACACGAGCCCTTGAACGCGTCGGTGTTCGCCGCGTCGAATGTGGCCTTCAAAGTCGATAAGCCGGAGGTCGCCCGCCTGAAGGACGAGTTTGAAGGCGTTTCCAACATGTTCCGCGGATTGATCGAAAACGTTTCCACCAGCGTCATGGTCGCGACGCGGCTGGCCCAGGATTTCCAACGCCGGAAAGCGGCCGAAAAGAGCGAGGCAGCGTCGAAAACCAAAAAGAAATGAGGATGCCAGGCGATATGAGCATTGACAAACGAAGACACATCCGGATCGATTCGGAAAATCTGTCCCACGTCATCGTGGAAGACGGAGAGACCCCCGTCATCTAGGCGATTGGAAAAACATTGAACATATCGGAATCGGGCATCCTTCTGGAAACCCATTTCCCCATGGCGTCCGGACAGGGCATCGATCTGACCCTTGCTTTGGCCGAGGAACTGGTGGAGCTGAAGGGCGAGGTCGTCCACTCCCGGAACGCTGGAAACGGCATTTCCCGCACCGGCATCCAGTTCAAAGCGTTGGAACCCGACGCCTTGCGCGGCCTGAAGCAGTTTGTGGTGTTTTTCAGGCAACATCAATCTTTAGATGATTTAGATAATTTATAGGAGCGACAACGTGAGCAATGCTGTTTATCAGACCGATTTCAAGGAATTAAAGTTAATCAAGCGGGGAAAGGTCCGCGATCTGTACGATTTGGGGGATGCCCTGTTGATGGTGGCCACCGACCGGATTTCCGCCTTTGACGTGGTGATGCCGGAACCGATTCCCGACAAGGGGAAGGTGCTGACCCGGATCTCTCTATTCTGGTTCGAAAAGATGGCGGACCTGGTGAAAAATCACCTCATTTCAGGAAATGTTGCCGATTTTCCCCCTGCCTGCCGCCCCTATGCCGACATACTGGAAGGCCGCAGCATGCTGGTGGAAAAAACGGAGCCGCTGCCTATCGAATGCGTGGTGAGGGGCTATATATCCGGTTCCGGCTGGAAGTCCTACGGGCAAAACGGCGCGGTTTGCGGCATCCCGCTTCCCGCCGGCCTTGTGGAGTCCGATCGGCTGCCGGATCCGCTGTTCACGCCCTCCACCAAGGAAGAAGCCGGCGCCCACGACATCAATATCGATTTCGAGGAGGCGGCCCGCCGGATCGGCCGCCCCCTGGCGGAACAGGTCAGGGAGCTGAGCCTGAAGATCTATCGGCACGGGTCCGCCCTGGCGCGGGAAAAGGGGATCATCATCGCAGACACCAAGTTCGAATTCGGCCTGAAGAACGGCGAACTCCTGCTGATCGATGAAGTGCTCACCCCGGATTCATCCCGCTTCTGGCCCCAGGACGGCTACCGGCCGGGCGGCGGGCAGCAAAGCTTCGACAAGCAGTACCTGCGCGATTACCTCGCCTCCGTCGACTGGGACAAAACGCCGCCGGCCCCTTCCCTTCCCGAAACGGTCATCCGGAACACTCGGAAAAAGTATCTGGAAGCGCTCCAATTGCTTACCGGAAGCGCCGATGCGATTCGATGACGGTGTTGCGGCGTTGTCGGCGGTTAACGCGGCCGATGACGCCTTCCGCATTACCACGGCCGAGGACATTTCCGGCCTGAAACGGTCGATCCAGGGGGTGGGGCTCATCGCCCCTCCCCTTCTCCATCTCTCTTCCGCCGGCTCCGGTGTCCGCATCATCGCCGGGTTCCGCCGCGTGGCGGCCTGCCGGGCCCTGGGGTGGGACCGGATCCCGGCCCGCGTGATGCCGCCGGACACGCCGGAATGGACATGCGCCCGCCTGGCAGTGGCGGACAACGCCTTCCAGCGCCCCCTTAATCTGATTGAAATCTCAAGGGCTTTATCCCTGCTGTCGACCCATTGTCAAGATCCGGCCGCTCTCTGCTCGGCGGCCGGAGACCTGGAACTCCCGGACACGCCCGATTTGATACGGAAGCTCCTGCCCCTCTGCACCTTGCCCGAACCGCTGCAATCGGGCATCCTGTCCGGGGTCCTGTCCCTTTCCATGGCCCGGACCCTTTCCAGCCTCGATGCTGAACCGGCCGCCAGACTGACGGACCTCTTTTCCGAACTCAGACTCAGTCTGAACAAGCAGCGGGAGATCCTCACCCTGCTGGAGGAGATCGCGGCGAGGGAAGACCGGACCATCGTGGACATTCTCCGGGAGGATGCGCCGCAATCGATTTTGAAGGACGCTGATGCGGACCGGAACCAGCGGGCCGCCGCCCTCCGCCGCTGTCTGAGGCGACGGCGGTATCCGGCAATCAGCCGCGCCGAGGCGGCGTTCACCGACAACCTCCGGGACCTGCCCCTGGGCGGGGGTGTTCAGTTGATCCCCCCCCCGCACTTCGAATCCCCTGTCTACACCCTTTCGATCACCTTCAAATCCCCCTCCGAACTGACCCATCGGCGCCGCCGCGTGGGCGAAATCCTGTCTCATCCGGCCCTTGAAAAAATCCTGAGCTGACCCCCCCCGCAAAAAATCATTACCATCCGCTGCATCCCCCGGATTCGCTTATCCCCCTGATTTTTCTTTTTTTAACATCTAAACAAAAAACAATTTATCGATAATCATTTTTGCGATATCAAAAAATTGAATTTTTTTTCTTGACTAAAGAAAAACTATATTCCATAGTGTGCCCAAACAAATAAATTAGATTCATTAAATTATGGGTATACAGGAACGAAAAAAACGAGAGAGGGAAAGACGCCGCCAGCAAATCATGGTTGCAGCGAAACGGGTTTTTTCTGAAAAAGGCCTCAACAAAACGACCATGGAGGACATCGCCAAAGAGGCGGAGTTGAGCCCCGGCACGCTTTACCTGTATTTCAAGAACAAGGATGAACTTTTTTCCTCGCTCTCGATCCGGATTCTTCAGTACCTCAATATCCGCCTCGAGCATATTACCCATGTCCAGAGCGAGAAAAAGTTCCCGGACCGCATCGGCGCCCTCAAAGAGGCCATGTTCGATGTCTACGAGTTCGATCCGGTGATGCTCGTCAACATGTTCCACCTCCAATCCAGCGAAACCCTCAAAAACCTGACTCCCGAATTGTTAGAGAATATAAAAGAATTGTCCCAGAACTCCATCCAGGTCACGGCGAAACTGTTTGAAGACGGCATCGCCGAGGGGGAGTTCATCGACGAACACCCCGTGGCCCTGGCGGGGATCGTCTGGGCGATTTTCTCCGGGGTCGTTCTCTGGGAGGAGAGCAAACGGATCATCAATGACGAAAAGAATTATTTGAGGCAAACCCTTGAAATCGCGTTGGAGATTTTCGAACGCGGCATCCGGAAAAAGCCGGCTGCCCAGGGGTGATTCCAGGGAAGCAAAAGGTTCGACACAAAGCCGTAAACCCTTAAAAACAACAAGGAGGAGTAAAAATGGCGGAAGAAAAAGGACCCAGCGGCGGCTCGGAAGCTGAAATTGCGGTACATTGGCAGGAAGAGGGGCTGGTGATGCCCTCGGTGGATTTCATCGCCCAGGCGAATATGGCCGACATGACCATTTACGACCGGTTCAGCCTGGACAAATTTCCCAACTGTTTTAAAGAGTATGCGGACATGCTCGACTGGTACGAATACTGGACGGAGATTCTGGATACCAGCGACGCACCCTGCTACAAATGGTTCAAGGGGGGCAAGATCAACGCCTCCTACAACTGCATCGACCGCCACCTGGCGAAAAACAAAAACAAAACGGCGCTCCATTTCGTCCCCGAATTAATGGAGGAAAAAACCGAGCACATCACCTACCAGGAACTCTACGTGCGGGTCAATGAGTTGGCGGCCTTGCTGCAGGATTACTGCGGCCTCAAGGCCGGCGACCGGGTCACCCTCCATCTGCCCATGACCCCGGAACTGCCCATCACCATGCTGGCCTGCGCCCGTCTGGGGGTGATCCATTCCCAGGTTTTCGGCGGGTTCAGCGGCAAGGCTGCGGCCGACCGCGTCGTGGACTCCGGTTCCAAGTTTCTCATCACCCAGGACGCCTACTACCGGGGCGGCAAGCTGCTCAACCACAAGGAGAAGGCGGACACCGCCGTGGCCGACGCGGCGAAGGAAGGCCAGAAGATCGAGAAGGTCCTCATCTGGCAGCGCTATCCCGGAAAATATTCCGCGGACACCCCCATGGTCGAGGGTCGGGACGTTTTCATCAACGACCTGTTGAAAGACTACTACGGCGCCCGGATCGATCCGGTCCCCATGCCGGCGGAAGCGCCGCTGTTTCTGATGTACACCAGCGGCACCACTGGCAAGCCCAAGGGATGTCAGCACGGCACCGGCGGTTATCTGGCTTACGTGACCGGCACGTCCAAATATGTGCAGGACATCCACCCGGAGGACGTTTACTGGTGCATGGCCGACATCGGCTGGATCACGGGTCACTCCTACATCGTCTACGGCCCCCTCTCCCTGTGCGCTTCCTCCGTCATTTACGAGGGAATCCCCAACTATCCCGATGCCGGACGGTGCTGGCGGATCGCCCAGGATCTGGACGTCAACATCTTCCACACCGCCCCCACCGCCATCCGGGCGCTGCGCAAAATCGGTCCGGATGAACCCAAGAAATACAACTATCATTTCAAGCACATGACCACTGTGGGCGAGCCCATCGAACCGGAGGTCTGGAGATGGTACCACAGGGAGGTCGGAAAAGGCGAGGCGGCCATCGTCGATACCTGGTGGCAGACCGAGACCGGCGGATTCCTCTGCTCCACCCTGCCGGCCCTGAAACCCATGAAGCCCGGCAGCGCCGGCCCCGGCATGCCCGGCATCCACCCCATCATCTATGACGAAGACGGCAAAGAAATTCCGCCGGGAACCGGCAAGGCCGGCAACATCTGCATCCAGAACCCCTGGCCCGGCATGTTCCAGACCATCTGGGGAGACCGGGACCGGTTCGTGCGCCAGTATTTCGAACGGTACTGCAAAGATCCCAAGTCTACGGACTGGCGCGACTGGCCTTACCTGACCGGCGACGCCGCGGTGATGGCCGAAGACGGCTACGTCCGGATCCTCGGGCGCATCGACGATGTCATCAACGTCTCCGGCCACCGGCTGGGGACCAAGGAGATCGAATCCGCGGCCCTGGTGGTGGAGGAAATCGCAGAAGCGGCGGTCGTCCCGGTCAAACACGAGATCAAGGGCAAAGAGCCGGATCTTTATGTGGCCCTGAAACCCGGCTTTGAGGCCTCGGAGGCGCTGGAAAAGAAAATCATCGACACCATCGTCAGGGAGATCGGGGCCATCGCCAAACCCCGGAAGGTCTGGATTGTGCCCGACATGCCCAAAACCCGATCCGGAAAGATCATGCGCCGCGTGCTGGGCGCCATCTCCAATGAAGCGGATGTGGGAGACGTCATGACCCTGGCAAACCCGGAAATCGTCGATCATATCACCAAAATGGTCCAGAAGAAGTGACCCATTGACAAGGCCTCGAAGATCCCCCGGCAGCGGCGGCGAACGGCAAGAGAACCGCCGCTGCCGGGGACGGCTTCAGGAGGCTTAACGGATATCCCGAAACTACCGGATATGCTGAGAAAGGGGGTGAAAAAAAACCATCGATGAGAATGCTGCATCCCTTTGAATTGCCGGATGCAGCGGGTGAGTTTGCCGGTCAACTAAATTGGACAGATGGCACAGGAGGATTAGAAAATGGAAATACAAAGTACCACCACTTGGGTATACATATTTCTTGGAATTTATATCATCTATTGTTTTTACTGGGGGTTGAAGGGGTATTTCACGGAAAAGACCTCGTCGGGATACTCCATCGCCGGCCGCTCAATTCCTTTTGCGGCCTTTTTGATGGCGGCGACCGCGGCTTCCTTTTCCGGGTGGACCTTTATCGGCCATCCGGGGTTGATCTGGCGGGACGGCCTGGCCTACGCCTTCGCCTCTTTTTACGTCCTGACCATCCCCATCACGGGCACGTTTTTCTCCAAACGGACCTGGCTTTTGGGGAAACGCTACGGATTCATCACCCCCGGCGACATGTACGCCTATTATTTCAACAGTGAGGCGATCCGCTGGCTGGTGGTGATCACCGCGGTCCTGTACTCCATCTTCTACTCGGCGGTGCAGCTCATGGCGGCCGGCGCCCTGTTCAACGTCATCGCGGGCGTCCCCTTCACCTTCGGCGCCATCTTCCTCGCCTTCATCGTGTGGTTTTACGTCTGCACCGGCGGTTTGAAAGCCTCCACCTGGGTGGGGGTGATTCAGTTCATCCTCCTGGTGGGCGGCATCATCATCCTCGGCTTCTTCGTGATCAAAGCCCAACAGTTCGGCGGATGGGGCCAATTCTCCGACGCGGTGGCCGGCCTCGGCGACAGACACCTGAATGTCCCCCGGGTCATTAACTTCGGCCTGGGCGGCGCCGAGGGAGAATCCGCATGGACGGCGATGATGATCCTCACCTACATGTTCGCCCTCATGGGGATTCAGTCCTCGCCCGCGTTCACCATGTGGACCTTCGGCATCAAGTCGCCCAAGCCCCTGGCCTGGCAGCAGGCTTTCATGTCCACCTTCGTGGTCGGCTTCGCCCTGTTTTTCTTCACCGCGTTTCAGGGCATGGGCGCCCGGGTTCTCGAAGTGACCAACGATCCGACCTTCCTGAGAATCGCCGAGGAATTCGGCGGGCTCACCGACCGGCGCATCGTGCCGATCCTGATGAAACAATTCCTGCCGTCGGCCATGCTGGGGCTCGTGTTCATGGGCGCCATCGCCGCCATTCACTCCACGGCCGCGCCTTACATCGGCACCGGCGGATCGATTCTGCTCCGGGATGTTTACTGGCGCAAAATCAAGAACCAGAACGTGAGCGACGCCGAGCAGATCTGGGTCAACCGTCTGCTGGCCACCGTTTTGACCATCGCGGCCCTGGTGGTGGGTCTGACCTCCACGGCGGCGCTCGTTATCCTGGGAGCCCTGGCAACCGCCTTCGGCTTCGTCATGTACGTGCTCCTGGTGGGCGTCATCTGGGGCTTCAAGTATCCCAACAAGGGCGCCGTAGCTGGGGTTCTGGCGGGCATGTTGGCCGTATTCCTGACCTATAAAATCTGGCCGAACCCCTTGTCGATGCACGCGGCTTTCTGGGGGACGTTCACCGGCCTGGCAGTGGCCTACATCGTGAAGGCCGCAGGCGTCAAGGACAGCCAGGAGACCATGGAACGGCAGGCGGAAATGCGCAAATGGCTGGATGATGTGGATGCGCCCACTGAAAACGGCAAGAAATGGCGGAAAGCCATGAAATACATCGTGCCGATCTGGTATTTCTTCGCCATCGGTCCCGCCTGCATCCTGGGCAACAACATTTTCGGAGAGGGCATCTTCGGATTCAGCTCGCTCTGGTCCTGGCAGATCATGTGGTGGATTTTGGGCATCATCATGATGTGGGGCCTGTGCTTCAAAGCGGAAATGGCCACCACCAGCGAGACCCAGATCCAGCGGGCCGACACCGAGCAGAATATCGTTGTTAAAGAAGTCTAATCGCAGTGTTCACTGCTTAAAGCCTAAGGAGGCATATTATGAAAAAAGAAGACTTTTGGATGGTCGGACTTGTCGTGTTCGCCTGCCTGTTCTGGGCGTCTTTCGGAATGGGCGTTTGGGGATAACATAACCTGAACCGCCATAGACCCGCCGGTCCCCAAGGACCGGCGGGTTTTCTTTCCATCGCCACAGCGTTCACCGGCGGAGATCTGTCCATGGCCACAAAGATATTAGTCGTGGACGATGAACCGAGCATCGTCGTCCCCCTTCAGTTCCTGATGGAACAAAACGGATACGAGGTCAAAACCGCGGCCACGGGAGAAGAGGCCATCGAGGCCGTTTCGAGCTACCGCCCCGATCTGGTCTTGCTCGACATCATGCTGCCGGGCATGGACGGCTTCGAGACATGCCAGCGGATCAGGCAAACCCCCGAGGGTCGGCAGATCCGGATCATCTTCCTGACGGCCATGGGCCGGGAGATGGACATCGCCAAAGGGATGTCTCTGGAACCGGACGACTATATCACCAAGCCTTTTTCCAACGCGGACGTAATGGATAGAGTCCGGCGGCTGGTTTCGGATTAAGATCGGATGAATCCGCGCAATAAATTCTGGTGGTTCGCCGGCGTTTCCATCGGCATCACCGTTGTTTTTATCTCCCTTCTGGCGATTTTTTTCTGGCGACAGCTCTTCCCTGAAGAAAAAGCGCTCCTCTTCGGTCTGTTCAAAAACCATTTCGCCTATATCTTCATCGCCCTGTTTCTGGTCATGACCGGAATCGTATTCGTCCTGGACGCCATGTTTCACAACTACATCATTCCGATCTCGAAACTGGCTGAGGAAGTGGCGGTCATTCACTCGGTCAATTCCTCCCACCGGATCCAGATGGCGGGCAGCCGGGACATCGCCCGGTTGATCCGCATCATCAATGAGTGGGCCGACAGTTTCGAATCCCTCCGGCGCAACGTCTCCCAGAAGATCCATGCGGCCAAATCCGAAGCCGAAGAGGAAAAGAACCTCCTGGCCTCGTTCATGTCCGAACTGCCGGAAGCCGTTCTCATCTGCAACGCCGACGGCAAGATCCTCTTCTACAATAAACGGGCCCGGGAGTTTCTGGAGACGAAAGGGAGCGCATCCTCGACCGAGGATCCTGACGGGCGGTTTGTCGGGCTGGGCCGTTCGGTTTTCAGCGTCATCGATGAGCACCTGATCCTCTACGCCCTGGACGATATCGCCGAAAAGCTCGATCGGCAGGAGGTCAACGTGGCCGCTTATTTCGTCCTGGTGGGCAAAGAGGGGCGGTTGCTGCGGGTCGAAGCCGTGCCCATCCTGCAGAAAGCGGATGCCCGTCAGGTGGGCGGCTTTATCCTGATCCTGTACGACATCACCGACCGGATCGAAACCGAAAGGCAGGTCGATTTCCTGCTTCAGTCCCTGGTGCGCCGGTTCCGCGCCTCCCTGGCCAGCATCCGTTCCGCCATAGAGGCCATCCTGGCGTATCCCCGGATGGAAGAAGGCCAGCTGGACAATTTCCGGAAAATCATTCACAAGGAGACCCTGGTGCTGGGCGACGCGCTGGACACGACAGCCAGCGAGTATGACAGCTATGTCAAGACGCACTGGCCTCTCGTCCACCTGCGGGTGGGCGATCTCTTCGCCACCATTCAGCGGAAAGCCAGGGAAAAGCTGGATGTCGTCCTCAAGGTGAAGGACCCGGATGCGCCCTGCTGGCTGAAGGTCGACTCCTATGCCATGGTGCTCTCGATTCTCTATCTGCTGAAGCGCCTGAAAGAGGAAACCGGACGGCGGAAGTTCGAATGCCGGTTCGATCTGAAAAGCGCGGTTTGTCAATGTCGATATCGCCTGGAAAGGCGATCCCGTCTCCATTGAAACATTGCGGAGATGGGAGGATGCCCCGCTGGTGCTGAAGACCGAATGCCTGGGCCTCTCCCTGAAGGAGATTATGGAACACCATGACGCCCAGATCTGTTGCATTGGGCGCAGAGAAGATCAAAACCGGTCCGCTCTGCGGTTGTTCCTCCCCCTGAGCCGGGAACCCGGCGCCGTTGAGCCCGGAATATCGGGCGTCGTGCCGGACAGCCGGCCGGAGTTCTATGATTTCGACTTTTTCAATCAGCCCGGCCAGACCCCCGAACTGGACGGTCAGCCCCTCAAATCTCTGACCTACACGGTCTTTGACACGGAAACCACGGGGCTCAATCCCAGGGGCGGGGATGAGATCATCTCCATCGGCGCCGTTCGCATCGTCAACGGCCGGCTGCTGACAAGCGAAGTTTTTGACCAATTGATTGACCCCCGGCGTCCTTTGCCGTATGAATCGATAAAGGTTCACGGCATTCAACCCGATATGCTCGAGGGGCAACCGACCATCGACCAGGTGTTGCCGATGTTTCACGGATTCGCTGAAGATACGGTGCTGGTGGCCCACAACGCGGCGTTCGATATGCGCATGCTTCAGATGAAGGAAAGCCAAACCGGCGTGCGGTTCATCAACCCGGTCCTGGACACCCTGCTGCTCTCGGCGATCGTTCATCCCGCCCAGACCCATCATAACCTGGAAGCCATCGCCGGTCGGCTGGGCATCCGGATCAGGGGTCGCCATACGGCACTGGGAGACGCCGTCTCCACAGGAGAGGCCTTCCTGAAGCTCCTCTCCCTGCTGGAAAATGTGGGGATCAAAACGCTTAAGGAAGCGCGTCTGGCGTCGCAGAAAACCTATTACGCGCGGTTAAAATATTAGGACGGCGATGCGGAGATCTTCGGTTCATGAGTAAAGAGATATACACATATCTGGCCAGTGTGCCCCCGTTTGCCGAATTGCCCAAAGGGGAACTCGGAAAGATCATCGATAAGACCACCGAGGTCGCCTATCCGGCCGGAACCACCCTGGCGGTTCAGGGACGGACCCGGATCGAGAATGTGCTGGTCATCCGCAGCGGCGCGCTGAAGCTGTATTATGACCGGGACGGCGAAGAGATCCAGGTTCGGCGACAGAAGCGAGGCCAGATATTCGGCGGAATATCGATTCTCATGAACGGCGGGTTTTCAGTGCGCACGGTGGAGGTCGAACAGGACGCCGTCGTCTACGCGCTCCCAGCGAATCTGTTCCAGGATGTGTGCGACCGATATAAGCGGTTTTACGAGTTTTTTTTGAAAGAATTCGGTGATCAGATGGATGATGAATCCTATGCCGACATCGTCGTCGCCAATCAGGCCTTCCGGTTTCTGAGGGATATCCCCCCCTTTTCGTTCCTGGACGGGGAGGAACTGGAGCGGGTCGCTGAAAAGACGATCCGCGCCCATTACCCGGCCGATACCGTTCTTTTCGTCCAGGGAAGATCCCGGGTCGATCATCTTTACGTGATCGAAAAGGGGTCGGCCGAACGCTATTTCGAGGAAAAGGACAAAAAGCACCTGCGCGGCGTGATCAGCGAAGGCGATATTTACGGCGGCATCTCCATGCTGATGAACAACAACGTCGCGGTCCGCACCCTCAAAACCCATGAGACCACCTATTTCTACCTGATTCCGCGGAAGGTTTTTCTGGATCTGTGCCAGAAGCATGAAGCGTTTTCCGATTATTTTTCAGACACCTTCGGCAAGCGAATGATAGACCGATCCTACGCGGAAATCGTCGCCAAAACCATCGAGCCCCGCCAGGAGGCCCTCCAGTTTTTCAACCGCCCTGTTTCCAGCTGCTACAACCCCCATGTCCTGTCGTGCGGCACGGATCTTTCCATCCAGGAAGCGGCCCGGATGATGAGTGAACGGAAATGCTCTTCCATTTTGGTGCAAGACGCAAAAGGGGAGTACGTGGGCATAGTGACGGACAACGATCTCCGGACCAAGGTGATCGCCACGGGATACGATATCCAAAAGCCGGTGGGCGACGTCATGGCCTCCCCCTTAAAGTCCACCCCCAGCGGCGCCCAGATCTTTGAAACCTTCATGACCATGATGAGCGAGCAAATCAAGCATCTGGCCGTCACCGACACGGACAACCGGGTGGTGGGCGTGGTCAGCAACCGGGACCTTCTGACCGCCCAGGGGCGCTCCCCTTTCTTCTTCATCCGGGAGATCAAGGATACGGAAGGGGTCCATGCGCTCCAGGCCAAATACCGGCAATTGCCCGAAGTCGTCCAGCATCTCATTCAGAGCGGCGCCAAGTCGGACAACATCAATCATTTCGTGACCAGCATCACCGACGCCATCCTCGAGAAACTGGTGACCGATGCGGTTGCAAAGATCGGAGAACCGCCGTGCCGTTTCGTTTTCATGATCATGGGCAGCGAAGGGCGCAAAGAACAGACCCTGAAAACCGATCAGGACAACGCCATCGTCTACGAAGATGTTGAAGACGATGCGGCCGTAGCGACCCGGAACTATTTCCTGAAGCTGGGCGAAACGGTTTGCAACTGGCTCGACCAGGTGGGGTATGAGTTTTGCGATGGCGGCGTGATGGCTAAAAATCCCAAATGGTGTCAGCCGCTGGGAACGTGGACACAGCATTTCAGCTCCTGGATCCACGCCGCCGAGGCCGAGGATTTGTTCCAGGCGAGCATCTTTTTCGATTTCCGGACCGGTTACGGGGATCGGTCCATAGTGGAGGATCTGCGGCGATTTCTTTTTAAATCCCTGGGCGGATGGTCCGGTTTTTTCCGGCACCTGACGGAAAACGCGCTCTATTTCAAGCCGCCCCTGGGGTTTTTCAGAAGCTTTGTGGTGGAGTCCAAAGGAGAGCACCGGAATAAATTAGACATCAAAAAAGCCATGACGCCCATCGTCGACTTTGCCCGGATCTATGCGCTGAAGCACCAGATCGCGGAGACCAATACCCTGGAGCGGCTTCATCAACTCTATATTAAAAAAATTCTCAGCTGGGACGAGTACAATGAACTGGAACAGTCCTACGGGTTTCTGATGCAGACCCGGTTCCTCCGCCAGGTGACGGCCGTCCTGGAGGAGAATGCGCCGCCGGACAATTACGTGAATCCCAAACAGCTTTCCGGCATCGAACAAACCATGCTCAAAGAAATCTTCAAGCGGACGGAGAAGTTTCAATCCAAATTAAACTTTGATTTTATCGGGATCATCTGATAAAAAATTAGATGTTTGTGGCATATTCCTGATTTGGAGCGCGCTGTTTTATAAAATTCAATATCTTACTGACGAACAGCATGAACGCATGTTGAAAGGAGGCGTTGGATGGCGGTGATTACGATCTCCAGGCAGTTCGGGGCCGGCGGCAGAACCCTGGGAAAAATGGTGGCGGATAAACTTGGATACGCCTTTTACGACAACGAGCTGATTCAGATGGTGGCGGAAAAGGCCAAGGTCTCCAAAAGTTGGGTGGAATCGATGGAGAAAGAAGCCGGCGGCGCCTTCCAGCGGTTTATCACCGGCCTTGTTTCCAAAAGTCTGGTGGATCGAATCCTCAGCGGCGAGCGCGGCTATATGGACGAGGAGATCTACGTGGATATGCTTCACAAGATTATCACCAATCTCGCCGAAGAAGACAACGCCGTGATCGTCGGACGGGGCGGACAGTATATTCTCCAGGGAAGGGAAAATACCTGTCACGCCCTTCTTGTCAGCGACTTCGACGACCGGATCTATTTCATGGAAAAGCATTACAAGATGTCCCACAAACAGGCCTATCAGGCGGTGACCTCAGACGACCGCCGGCGGGCCAACCTCTACAAGAAATTCGGACGCCAGGATTATGAAAAGCCCAGCCTGTACCACCTTATCCTCAACATGAGCCTTTTCGACCTGGACAAAGCCTGCCAGTTGCTGGTCAAGCTCGCCCGGTCCTGACGCTGTTTTGTTTTGGCGATCCGAAGATTATTCGTCGACAGCGAGGCGGCCCGTCATCCCCGGACCGAGGTCATCCGCTCCCGACTCCATCTGCCGGCCGAAACGGTATCCGACCCCCGAATGGTCTATGAAGCCGTTTCGGCGGCAGATGATCCTGCCGCAGAAGGAAAATCGGTCCTTTATCTGACCCGAAACAAGGGCGCTTTCATCCGGAAATGTCCCGGCACCCGCACCTATACCTGCTGCGATTATCACATCCTCCATATCGGAACCTATTGCGTCATGGATTGCGCCTACTGCATTCTCCAGGCCTATTTCCACCCGCCGGTGCTCCAGTTTTTCGTCAATATCGAGGAGATGTTCCCGGCCCTGGACCGGCTTTTTGCAGGAGATCCACCGGTCCGGCGCATCGGGACCGGAGAGTTCACCGACAGCATGATCTGGGAACCCTGGACCGATCTATCCGATCTGCTGGTCCCGAAGTTCGGCCGCCAGTCCCGGGCCGTGCTCGAATTGAAAACCAAGACCACGGCCGTCGACGCCCTGGAAAATTTAGACCACAACCGGAAAACCATCATGGCTTGGTCCCTCAACACGGAACAGGTGATCCGATCCGAGGAACGGGGGACGGCAACGCTGGCCGCGCGGCTGGCGGCCGCGGCCCGGTGCGAACGCTGGGGCTATCCTCTGGCGTTTCACTTCGATCCCATGGTGATCTACGATGGCTGCGAGACCGGTTACGAAGCCGTGGTGGAGCGGTTGTTCGATCATGTCTCGCCGGAAAACGTCGTCTGGATCAGCCTGGGCTCTTTCCGGTTCATGCCGGGCCTCAAGCCTCTCGTCCAGCAGCGGTTTCCCGACTCCCGCATCGTGTACGGCGAATTCATCCCCGGCCTCGACGGCAAAATGCGGTATTTCAAGCCGCTCCGCATCGCCCTCTACCGCCGGATGGTCGCCGCCATCCGCAGGCGGGCGCCGGATGTAACCATCTATTTCTGCATGGAAGACGAGGCGGTGTGGGAAAAGACGCTGGGATTCGCCCCGGAGGCCCGGGGGGGCCTGCCCCGTATGCTCGACGACAGGGCCCGCCGATGCTGCGGATTGACAAGCGAGTAATGGATTAAGGAGGGCGCCATGCCCAGCGGAAGCCCGAGGAATCGTCGGCTGTCGGCCCTGTTCTGGCTGGGCCTGCTTCTTTTCAACTATCCGCTGCTGTCCCTGTTCGACGTTCCGGTCATTATCCTGGGCGTCCCCCTGCTCTATGGCTATCTGTTCGGCGTCTGGCTGCTGCTGATTTTCCTGCTGGCCCTGACCGCCCGGAGCCGCCCCACCCTGCCCCTGCCCGACGCTCCCAGACAAAACGACCAATGCTGAACCCCGGGGTCATCCTTTTTGTCTCTTTCGCCTACATGGGGCTGCTTTTTGCCATAGCCTACATGGGCGACCGGCTGGCCGACGCCGGCGCCAGCATCATCTCCAACCCCTACATCTATTCCCTTTCCCTGGCCGTCTATTGCACCGCCTGGACATACTACGGCAGTGTGGGCCTGGCCGCCCGCCACGGGCCCCATTTTCTGCCCATCTATCTGGGGCCGACCCTCATGTCCGCCCTGGGATGGGTGGTGCTGCGGAAAATCATCCGGATCAGCCGGATTCACCGGATCACCTCCATCGCCGATTTCATCGCTTCCCGGTACGGGAAATCGACCGTGCTGGGCGGCGTAGCGACCCTCATCGCGGTGGTGGGGGTGATCCCCTATATTTCACTCCAGCTCAAAGCCATCTCCGTCAGTTTTCTGATTCTCCATCAGTACCCGGACATCGCCATGCCCATCCAGTTTACAGCGGCGCCGGTTTTCCGAGATACCGCCTTCTACGTGGCCTTGTTGCTGGCGGTCTTCGCCGTTCTCTTCGGCACCCGGCATCTGGCGGCCACCGAACGCCACGAAGGGCTGGTGGCGGCCATCGCCTTCGAATCCATCGTCAAACTGGCAGCCTGCCTCGGTGTGGGCCTGTACGTCACCTATGGTCTTTACAACGGTTTCGGCGACATCCTGAAAGCGGCCATGGCAGATCCGGAGATGAGCCGGCGGTTGACCATCCCGAACGAAACCGGCGCCTGGGTCGACTGGGGCTTGTCGATCTTTATCTCCATGATGGCGGTGCTGCTGCTGCCGCGCCAGTTCCAGGTGGCGGTAGTGGAAAACGTCAATGAAAACCATCTGGAAAAGGCCATCTGGTTCTTTCCCCTCTATCTTTTTGCCATCAATCTTTTTGTGCTGCCCATCGCTTTAGGGGGGGATCTCCGGTTCCCGAACGGCGCGGTGGACCCGGATACGTTTGTGCTGACCCTCCCCCTGGCTGAGGGGAAAACATTCCTGGCGCTTCTGGCCTACATCGGCGGCATGTCGGCCGCCACCGGGATGGTCATCGTGGAGACCATAGCGCTGTCCACCATGATCTGCAACGATCTGGTCATGCCCGTTCTGCTCCGCCCCACCTTCCTGTCATGGTATCGTCGCGCCGACCTCAGCCACCTGCTGCTGGCCATTCGCCGGTCCAGCATCGTGTTGGTGCTCCTCATGGCATACACCTATTTCCGATTTATCGGCGAATTTTACGAACTGGTCTCCATCGGACTGGTCTCCTTTGCCGCCGTCGCGCAGTTTGCGCCGGCCATTCTCGGCGGCATTTTCTGGAAAGGAGGAAACCGGGTCGGGGCGCTGACCGGGCTCCTTCTGGGGTTCGGGGTCTGGTTCTATACCCTGGTGGCGCCCAGCCTGGCCCAGACCGGATTCCTGCCCATGTCCCTGATCACCGAAGGCCCCCTGGGCATTGAACTTCTCAAGCCCTTCGCTCTTTTCGGATTGACCGATTTCGACCGGATCGGCCACGCCGTCTTCTGGTCCATGCTGTTCAACGTGGGCGCCTATATCGGCGTGTCGGCCTTTACCCGGGCCACCGCCATCGAGCAGACTCAGGCGACCCTTTTTGTGGATGTTTTCCGGTATTCCGAAGAAGGCGAGTCCGCCTTCTGGCGGGGAAAGGCGTCGGGGCCGGATCTCCAATCCCTGCTGGAACGGTTTCTGGGCCCCCATCGCACTGAAAAGGCCATGCGTCGATATGCCAGGCGGCGCCATATCGACTGGGATCAGACGCCGGAGGCGGACGCGGAGCTGGTGGATTATGCGGAAAAGCAGCTGGCGTCGGTCATCGGGTCGGCATCGGCCCGAGTGATGGTGGCGTCGGTGGTCAAGGAGGAGCCCCTGGCGCTCCCTGACGTGATGCGGATTCTGGATGAGACCCGGCAGGTCATCGCCTACAGCCGTGAACTTGAAAAAACCACTTCGGAGCTGACGGCGGCCAACGAGCGGCTCCAGGAATTGGACCGGTTCAAGGACGAGTTCATTTCGACCGTCACCCATGAACTCCGCACGCCCCTCACCTCGGTCCGGGCCCTGGCGGAAATTTTGCGGGACAACCCCGACCTGCCCGCTGCTCAGCAGGAGGAGTTCGCCGGCATCATCATCAAAGAAAGCGACCGACTGACCCGGCTCATCACCCAGGTGCTGGATATTCAGAAGATCGAATCCGGCCAGTTCGACTGGCAGTTCGGCCCGGTGAATCTCAAGGAGGTGATCCAGGATGCGGTCGATACCACCCGCCACCTGATGCGGGAGAAGGGCATCGACCTTTCCCTGGATCTCCCGGAAGGCAAGCCGACCGTCTCCGGAGACCGGGACCGGCTGATGCAGGTGATGGTCAACCTCATTTCCAATGCCGTGAAATTCAGCGACGGCGGCGTTATCGCCATCCGCTTGACAGCCGATCCGGGAACGGTCCGGTTCGAGGTTCAGGACAGCGGCATCGGCATCCGATCGGAGGATCAGGACATTATTTTCAACAAATTTCAGCAGATCAGAAACGGCGGCCGTGGACGCCCCATGGGCAGCGGCCTGGGGCTGGCCATCACCCGCCGCATCATCCAGTATCATGGCGGAACCATCACCGTATACAGCGAGCCGGGCAAGGGCGCGACTTTCCGGGTAATCCTCCCTGCAGCCGGCGCGGCGAACGCCCCGGCAGTTCCATCTTGACAGTCGATTTCAGGGGGTGGTATGAGTAACGTCGTCTTCGGCCGACTTCATACTTCGCATACTTTGAAAGGTCTGATATGCATCGCGCAATGACGGTCCTGGGCTTGGCAGTCGTTCTTTTCAGCGCGTTCTTCGTGATCGCGGCTCTGGTCGACCTGATCTCCGGAGTTGCGGACACCGAGACATCCGTGCTGGTGGGGCTGCTGGTCTTTTTTACCCTGACCGGGGTCGGCGGTTTTTACATGGCCGCCAACAGCCGGGAAAAAAGCCGGAAGCAGGCTGAAGAGCGGATGGAACGGGAGATTCTGTTGCTGATCGCCTCGAAAGGCGGTCGCATCGCCCCATTTGAAATTGCCGCTGAAACCGATCTGAGCGCCGGCGAAGCCCAGGCCTACCTGGACAAGCTCTGCAGCGACGGCATGGGGACTCTTCAGGTCACCGAGGAAGGCAATCTGATCTATGTGTTCAAAGGGGCGACCGCGTCAGCCGAGAGAGTTTCAACGGCCTTCTGACCGGGCGTTCCCAACCGTCAACCCCCTAAACCGCAATGCGAAATCCCATCCCATGAGCCTGAAATTCAAACAAGTTCTCGCCGCCCTGGCGGCCGTTTTAAGCATCGGCATCGTCATCTGGTGCGTTTATGACCTCATTGCCGGCTATTCCCGTGAAAAGCCCTCCATTCTGGTCACCCTGGCCGTTTTTTACGCCGCCGCGGCCGGATGGGCCATCCACTGGCTGGCCCGGAAGCATCGGGAAATCCGTCTGAGTCCTCAGGACAAGGAAGCGATCGTCCTGGAGGCCATGGCCGCCAGGAGTGGGCGGATCACGCCCGATGAAGCGGCCGCCGACAGCGGCCTGCCCGTCGAAGCCGTCCGGGACATTTTACATCGACTGCGCCGACGCGGCGCCTGCGAACTCAGGGCCACCATCGCCGGCGATACGGTGTATGTCGAAAGAACGCCGGTTTCCGAACCGGTGGACGCCGCTTCGGTTCCCAGATGACAAGCAATGTGCCGGGATATATCATAATTCCATATTGAGAGGAAAGTATGAATTCCAACATCAGACCATCCCTGGTTTCTCTTCTGATCGCCGCACTTTTCTTTTTGGGTTTCGTCGATTCCGCCAATGCGATAACGGGCCGATCAACCTGGGTCAACCCCATATGGCAGAACGTCGTCTACCCGGCGCCGGCAACGCCCCATGACGGTTCAAGAGACGCGCGATCCCTCCAGACCGCGTTTTCCTACACCGAATTCAAAGAGGCGCTCTGGTCCCAACTTGAAACCCGGACGACCGCTTTTTCCATCCGCCTCATTTACAATTTCGATTTCAGCGACGTGGGCGACATCATCAACGCAGCTTTTAAGGAGATCGAATCCGAGGATGGCTACACCGGCGGCAACCTTCACAGTCGAAGCCTGAGTTGGAGCGGCCATGACAACGATGTGACCATCGAGTTCGCCATGACCTATGTCACGACCTATTCGCAGGAGCAGGCGATCACCCAGCGGGTGGCCGAAATCATCGCCGAGATCATATCCCCCTCCATGACCGATGAAGAGAAGGCCAAGGTCATTCACGACTGGGTCGTGCTGAACGTCGAATACGACCAGACCTATCAGCACCACAGCGCTTATGACGCGCTGTTCGAGGCAAAAGAAACCGTTTGTCAAGGGTACACCCTTCTTATGATCCGGATGCTCCAGGACGTAAACATTGAATCCAAATTCGTCGGGGGAACCGCAAAAGGGGTGAACCATTCCTGGAACCTCGTCCATTTGTGCGGCCACTGGTACCATCTGGACGCCACATGGGATGACCAAGTCACCTATCTGCCGAACCCGGATTTTATCTCATGGGATTACTACCTCCTCTCGGATGCTGAAATCCTGGTTGATCACAGTTTTGATGCGGCCGCCTACCCGGATGCGCCGGACAGCTACGTCGAAGGGGTCTGTTCGGTCGTCGGGGATAAACTGACCTGGCTCACCTCCGCGGAAGATGCCGTATCCGCCGCCAGGACTCAGGGCAAAATGATTCTCATGATCGCCGGCAGTGACAGTTGTCCTTTCACGACCCATATGCGGGACACCGTTTGCGAGAAGGCGGATCTCCCCATCAAAGACAGAATCCGGACGGCGTATGTGCCCTGGTTCAGCGACGTGGACGCCGGCAGCGAATGGGGGCCCTACGCAAGCGGCCTGGAACCCTTCACTCTGCCGCTCATATGCCGCATCGATCCAGCCGATGCGGACCATTATCTCGACTGGACGACCGGTCCCCAGGAAGCGGACGAGTTTTATGCCCGGCTGCTGAAAGGCCTTCCCCTCAAAGGGGACCTGAACGGCAATGCCATGCTGGATCTGGGGGATGCCGTTCTGGCGCTGAAAATCGTCTCGGGCGCCGCCGTATCGGCGCATCTGGAAGCCGATGTGGACGGCGACAAGCGCATCGGCATTGAAGAGGCCGTCTATATCATGGGAATGCTCTCCCGTTAGCCCGGTCACCGACAGGCGGGCGGAAAAGGTGAATTGTTCTTCATTCGGCCTTTTCTGCCCAAAATTTTCCATCCCATACCGCATCATTTTATAATTCATCGAATCTAAACGGATTGCGCCGATATTTTTGGCGCATTTTTTTCTTGACATGGCAAACCCTTCCTTGATAAATGAATGAATGTTCATTCATTTTGATTGCGCCCTTCCGGCGCCTGTGGAGGTCAGTCATCAGCACCAGAGGAAAGACAAACGGCAGCAAGTACCAACTCATCCTGGAGGCCGCCATCAAGGTCTTCGCCAGGCGAGGTTTTTACCAGACCACCATCTCCCAGATCGCCCGGGAAGCCGGGGTCGCCGACGGCACCATTTATCTGTATTTCAAGAACAAGGATGATATCCTCGTCCAGTTCTTCACCTATAAAACCCGGCAGGTATTTTCCGGTTTCCGGGAGGAGTTGAACCGGGGCGTCAACGCTGTTGAAAAACTGCGGAACCTGATCCGGCGCCATCTGGAGGAATTTCAGCGGGACCGCGACATGGCCCTGGTCTACCATGCGGTGACCCGCCAGCAGGACCGGCTGGTGAAAAAAGAGATCAAGGAGATCTCTAAAATGTACCTCGACATCGTGGCCGAGATTGTGGAGCAGGGGCAGGCCGAAGGCGTCATGCGAAAAGACCTCTACATGAGCCTGGTGAAGCGCTACATTCTGGGCGCCGTGGACGAGATTATCAATACCTGGCTCCATTCGGGCGGCAAGTACGACCTGGTTTCCATGGCGGACCCGCTCATCGACCTGTTCATCCGAGGCATCGGCAACACCGATGAGATCGAAAAAAATATTTCCGAAGCGGCCCCGCCCCCTTCGGACAACACCGACAAATCATAAGGAGAAACATTCATGGCACAAGTTATCGCAGATCGAAGAGATGTCGATTTCGTTCTTAATGAGCAGTTTCAGGTCGCGGAGCTGAGCAAGCACGAAAAATTCGCCGAATTCAACCAGAAAGTGGTGGACATGATCGTCAGCGAAGCCCGGAATCTGGCGATCAAGGAGATCCTGCCCACCCAGAAAACAGGCGACGAAGAAGGCTGCCGGTTCGAGGACGGCAAGGTGACCGTGCCCGAGTCCTTTCATCGGGCCTACGAGCTGTTCATTGAGGGGGAATGGCTGGCCATGCCCGAAGATCCCGAATGGGGCGGACAGGGCATGCCCAAGACCGTGGCCCTGGCGGCCAGCGACTATTTCAACGGCGCCAACTACGCCTTCATGATGTACCCGGGCCTCACCCACGGCGCCGCCAAGCTGGTGGACGCCTTTGGCACAGATCTTCAGAAAAAAATGTTCCTGAAGAACATGTACACCGGCAAATGGACCGGGACCGTGCTGCTGACCGAGCCGGAGGCCGGGTCCGACGTGGGCGCCCTGACCACCACCGCCAAAAAGAACGATGATGGCTCCTACACCATCACCGGCAACAAGATTTTCATCTCCTCCGGCGAGCACGACCTGGCCGAAAACATCATCCACCCGGTCCTGGCCCGGATCGAAGGCGCACCTGAAGGGACCAAGGGCATTTCTCTTTTTCTGGTTCCCAAATATTGGGTGAACGAAGACGGCTCCATGGGCGACTTCAACGATGTGGTCTGCACCGGCATCGAAGAGAAAATGGGCATCCATGGCAATTCCACCTGCTCCCTTTCCCTGGGCAGCAAAGGCCAGTGCAAGGGCCTTCTGCTGGGCGAAGAGAACAAGGGAATGCGGGCCATGTTTCTGATGATGAACGAGGCTCGTCTGCTGGTGGGCATGCAGGGGTTCGCCTGCGCCTCGGCGTCGTATCTGAATGCCGTCAATTACGCACGGGAACGGGTTCAGGGCCGGAGCCTTCTGGAGATGAAAAACCCCGACGCCCCGGCTGTCCCCATCATCCAACACCCCGACGTGCGGCGGATGCTCCTCACCATGAAAGCCTATGTGGAAGGGATGCGGAGCATCCTCTACTACATGGCCTATTGCGAGGACCGCAAGGAGACCACCGACGACGCCGACGAGCAGTCGTACTGGCAGGGGCTCATCGAATTGCTGACGCCGGTGGCCAAAGGGTACGTCACCGATCGGGCCTATGAAATGTGCAGCCTGGGCGTCCAGGTCTACGGCGGCTACGGCTATATCAAGGAGTATCCCCAGGAACAGCTCCTGCGGGATTGCCGCATCACCATGATCTACGAAGGCACCAACGGCATCCAGGCCATGGACCTGCTGGGCCGGAAGCTGGGCATGAACAAGGGCAAACCGGTCATGGACCTGATGGGCGAGATGAACAAGACCATCGCTTCGGCCAAGGAAAACGGCATGGAGGAACTGGCGGAAAAATTCCAGAAAGCCGTCAACAAGCTCGGCGAGGTGGGCATGCACATGGGCGCCGCAGCCATGTCGCCTCAGATGTTGACCGCCTTCTCCTACGCCCATCCCTTCATGGAGGCGACCGGCGACGTGGTCACCGCCTGGATGCTCCTGTGGCGGGCCGCCATCGCAAAAGCCAAGATGGGCAAAAAGAAAAAAGACGACGTGTTTTACAGCGGCCTCATCAAAAGCGCCGAATACTACATCAACACCATGCTGCCGGCGACCACCGGGAAGATGATCGCCATTTTGAACGGGAATGCGGCGGCGGTGGAGATTGAGGAGGATGCGTTCGGGGGGAAATAAGGGACGAAACCTTCCTTCACCTTGCCTTGTCCTTACCCTTTATTTGAATCAATTCGGATAAACGGGCAAAGGGTTAAAAACACAGACTTAAAGAAACGGCCGGTACGCCTGTCATGGCGTACCGGCCGTTTCTTTTAAACATCGCTGCCGGCGCTCGACCTCTTCCGCGTCAAAATCAGCACGGTCGTGGGCATCCTCGGCGCCGGCCTCTAATTCTCATGGGGATGCCTGACCGTCTTAGCTGTTTCCCCTATTCTCTCCTTATTTTGATTAAATTCCCTTAAATATGGCATATAATTTGTTATATATCCTATATTTGCGCCATATTCATACCGAATTTTGATATATTACCTTGTTATATCAGATACTTTTTGGTTTAAATACAAAATCTCTTTATTTTGAAAATATTCTTGCATTGACAATGCTTTTATGTCATATTCTCTCACTAAAAGGGGTTGAACCCCAGAATTTAAAATGAAAAAGATTTCATACCATGACGGGGTAGGGAGAGCCTTTATGAAGAAAAAGATATACACGTTGTGTTTCATGTGTTCGGTGCGATGCCCCATCGCAGTGGTGGTGGAAGATGATAAAATCGTCAGCATCGAAGGAAATCCCCATGTCCCGGCCATGAAAGGCGTCTGCCCCAAGGGCGCGGCCGCGGTGGGATGGCTCGACGACCCGCAGCGGGTGCAGGCGCCCATGATCCGAACCGGCCCCCGGGGGTCCGGGCAATGGAAAAAGGTCGGTTGGAACGAGGCCCTTGATTACACCGCCGACCGGTGCAAGGAAATTTTTGCGCAATACGGCGCCAAAAGCGCGGTCTACTGCGAGCGGGTAAACCTGGTGACCGACCTTTCCAAAACCTTTCTCAAGGCCATCGGCTCCCCCAACTATTTTTCCCACGACACCATCTGCAAGGGGTCCATCAACACGGCCTGCCGGTCCCTGATCGGCTACACCGACGGGCAGATCACCGCGGACTGGTCCAATGCCCGACAAGTGATCCTCTATGGCCGGAATGTTTTCGAAAGCGTCGAAGTCAAAGCCATGAACGCGCTCCTGGACGCCATGGGCAAAGGGACCAAACTGACCTATATCGATCCCCGGGTCAGCATCACGGCGGCGAAAGCCCACAATTACATGATGATCCGGCCCGGGACGGACCTTGCGTTGAATTACGCGCTGATGCACGTCATCATTAAACAGCACCTCTACGATGTCCAATATGTGGATCGCTGGGTGGAAGGTCTCCACCGGCTCAGCGCGTTCGTCGACACCTATACGCCGGAATGGGCCGAGGTGGAAACCGGGATCCCGGCCGGGGAAATCATCCGGCTCGCCAAAGAAGCCAGCCGGGCGAAACCGGCCGTGGTCTTTCACTACGGCTACCGGGGGTCGCACCACCCCACGGAAATCTATTTCCGGCGCTCCATCATGATGCTCAACGCGCTCATGGGGAGCATCGAGTCGCCGGGCGGCATCGTCATCAAAAAAGGGCCCAAAGACGCGGGGCTGGACGCCGGGATCCGGAAATTTTCCGACCAGGAATTCCCGCCCATGGAGGATGCCCGCCGATTCGATGGGTGCGGCCAGGACAAATTCCCCATCGCGGATGCGGCCCACGGCGTGGGGGCCATGTTCCCCAGTGCGGTGTTGAACGAAGACCCGTATCCGATCAAAGTCCTTTTCGCGTTCCGGTTCGATCCACTGTATTCCAATTTCGATTATCAGCAGAGTCTCAAGGCCCTGCAAAAACTCGACCTGATCGTGTCCTGCGACATCAATTTCGGGGGAACCACCTCCCTGGCGGACGTGATTCTGCCGGAGTCCCTTTTCCTGGAGCGCTCGGACCCCTTGCAGATGGGCGCCGGCCTGAAACCCGCCGTGAACCGGCGCATCGCCTGCATCAAACCCCGGTACGACACCCAGCCGATGTGGTGGATTTTGAAGCAACTGGCGGAGCGGCTGGGCGTGGGCGAATACTTTCCCTATGAGACCATCGAGGACATCTGGCAATACCAGTTGGCCGACATGGGCATCGGCATCGAGGCGTTCGAGGAAAAGGGATTCGTATCGCTCAGCGACAAACCGATCCGGTGGGACCGGAACGACGGCATCAAATTCAAAACGCCGTCGGGCAAAATCGAATTCACGTCCAGCCTGCTGGAGGACAACGGGTTCCCTTCGTTCCCGCCTTACGAGCCCCTGGAGGTCTCCGACGACCGGTTCCGGCTCATGGTGGGCCGGTGCATCGCCCACACCAACGTCATGACCCAGAACAACCCCTACCTGAACGAACTGGTTCCGGAAAACCGGCTCTGGATCAATGCCAAACGGGCGGCGGCCCTGGGCGTCAACGACGGGGAAACGGTGGCCGTGTCGTCGTCGGCGGGCGAAGGGCGCATCCGGGCCTTTGTGACGGACATGATCCATCCGGAAGCGGTGTTCATGCTCCACGGGTTCGGCCATCGGGAACCCGAGTCGCGGCGGAGTTGCGGACGGGGCATGGCCGATGCCGAGGTTCAGGAGGCGATCATGGACAATGTCGGGGGGAGCCCGGCCCTCGATCACACGCTCGTAAGCGTGTCAAAACTTTGATTGTGGAGGATTAGAGAATGGGAGATTATCTCATTTATACGGACCCGACCAAATGCGTCGCCTGCCATTCATGCGAAGTCGCCTGCAAAGCGAAGAACCACGTTCCGGCCGGCGCGACATTGGGAAAAATTGTGGTCATGGGACCTGGAATGATCAACGGCAGCCCCGCGATGTCCTCCCTTTTCGTTCCCTGCTTTCATTGCGAAGACGCATGGTGCATGAACGCCTGCCCGGTGGACGCCATCCGCAAAAGCGATGAAAACGGCCTGGTCTACATCATAAGGGACTTGTGCGTGGGGTGCAAAGCCTGCATTCTGGCCTGTCCATGGCACATTCCCCAGTGGGACCCCGATGCGGGCAAGGCCATGAAGTGCGACATGTGCATGGACCGAATCGAGGAAGGCGAGGAACCGGCCTGCGTCGCAGCCTGTCCCACCAACGCCCTCCAATTCGGGGAACCGACCCGGTTGTCGCATCAATCGCGGGAAGACTACGCGTTCAAACTGCTGAAACGGAATCCCAGGAAATAGAAGGGACACAAAGCGATGTCGCCGAAACCTATGCCGACGTTTCCCAAAGGCGGCGTCCACCCGCCGGAAATGAAGGCGGTCACCGCCGGCCTTCCCATCGAATCCATGCCGCCGCCGCCCCGGGTCTCGTTGTTTTTAAAGCAGCATGTGGGAACGCCGTGCGAGGTGGCCGTGGAAAAACGGCAAGACGCCCCTCCGCCCCGGAATTTGTTGTACCACCGTCACCCGGGCCGCATTTATCAGATCCTGGTGGAGCGAAAGGACCGGGTCCGGACGGGGGACTTGATCGGAACCGTGGGAGACAAGGTCGGGGCCAATCTTCATGCAAGCCTCAGCGGGGCGGTGGACGGCGTGGCGGATGTGCGCCACCCCATGATGGGGAAAGCCCCGGCCATCGTTATTTCCGGAGATCCGGAAGGGCGCCCTCGATCGTATGAACCGACCGACTGGCGCGGATTTTCCCGGCAGGGGCTGCTCAACAGCATCCGGAACGCCGGCGTCGTGGGCCTGGGGGGCGCCGGATTTCCGTCGGACATCAAACTGGCGGTCAAGCCGGATGTCGCGCTGGACACCCTGATTTTAAACGGCGCGGAGTGCGAACCCTATCTCACCTGCGATCACCGGATCATGGTGGAACACGCCCGGGAGGTCGTCGAAGGGGCGAAGATCCTTTTGACGATTCTGGGGATTTCCGATTGCGCCATCGGCATCGAAAACAACAAGCCCGACGCCATCGAGCGGTTGCGGGAAGTCATCGATCAGGGGGACGCCGGGAACGGATTCAGGATCCGCGTCCGCCCCCTCGACGTCAAATACCCCCAGGGGGCGGCGGATCAGATCATGCAGAGCGTCACGGGCCGGGTGCGGCCCTCGGGCCGGCGATCCTCGTCCATCGGCATCATCGTCCAGAACGTCTATACCGCGAAAACCGTTTACGACGCCGTGGCGCTGGGAAAGCCCTTTTACGAGCGGGTCGTCACCGTCTCCGGCAAGGGGATCGCCCGGCCGGCCAATCTGCGGGTCCCCATCGGGACGCACCTCTCCGACATCGTCTCCCACCTGGGCGGAACGACCCCTGATCTGGCCAAGGTGGTGATGGGCGGGCCCATGATGGGATTCGCCGTTTCCACATTGAACATTCCCGTCACCAAAACCACCTCGGGGGCGCTGTTTCTCACAAAGGACGAGATCGATACGCAGGATTACGGCCCCTGCATCCGGTGCGGATTTTGTCTGGACGCCTGTCCCATGGGGCTTGAACCGAACAATATCGGCATCTGGGTCGAAGCGGGGCGGGGGGCGGAGACCGGGCAATTCGGCGTGATGGAGGACTGCTTCGAGTGCGGGAGCTGCGCGTATGTCTGTCCGTCGAAACGGCCCCTGGTGCAGTTTATCCGGCTGGCCCGGATCAAGATCGGCGAGGCGCGGAAAAAAAGAGAGCGGGAAGAACGGATCGGGGCGGTTTAACATGACAACAGATCTGTACGTATCGGTGTCGCCGCACGTCAAGCAGGACGTTACCGTTGAAAAAATCATGTGGACGGTCGTGGCGTGCCTGTTGCCGCCCCTGGTCTTGTCGGTCTTTGTCTTCGGGTTCCAGGTCCTGTACATCACCCTGGTGAGCGTGGGCGGTTGCGTCGCGGCGGAAGCCCTGTCCGAAAAGGCCCTGAAGCGGCCCGTGACGGTGAAAGACGGCAGCGCGGTGATCACGGGCCTGCTCCTGGCCTATGTGATTCCCCCGGGAGCGCCTGTCTGGATGCCCATCCCCGCCGCGTTCATGGCCATTTTTGTCTCCAAGGTGCTCATGGGCGGGCTGGGCTTCAACATTTTCAACCCCGCGCTGATCGGCCGGGCGTTTCTGGTGGCCACCTATCCGGTGGCCATGACCACGGCCTGGCTGGAACCCATCCGGGACCTCTCGGTGTTCAAGTACATGGGCGGCGGCGTGGATGCCGTGTCCGGGGCCACCCCCCTGTATGTTCTGAAACATTACGGCATGGCGGCGTTCACGGAACGATTCGGGGCCATGTCGACCGTTTACAGGGATTTTTTTATCGGACTGCGCCCCGGGTGCATCGGGGAAACCTCGGGCCTGCTATTGCTCCTGGGCGGGATGTTTCTGATCTGGAAACGGTATATCACCTGGCACATCCCCGCATCCCTCATCCTGTCCGTCGGCGGGCTGACCTGGATTTTCGGGGGAGACGCCCTGTTTACGGGAAACCCCCTCGTGGCGGTGCTTTCCGGCGGCGTGATGCTCGGCGCTTTTTTCATGGCCACGGATTATGTCACTTCGCCGACCCAGAAGACCGGCAAACTCATTTTCGGCGCGGGGATCGGCGCATTGACGGTCCTGATCCGCATGAAAGGGGGATACCCCGAAGGGATCTGTTACGCCATCCTGCTCATGAATGCATTAACCCCGGCCCTGGACCAGCGATTGAGGCCCAGGCGCTTTTCCGAAGGCGCGACGGTATGAAAGAGATTGTCAAGATCGCCATGGCCCTGACCATTTCGTGTCTGGTCGCCGGCAGTGTGATGGGCGGGGTTTTTATGGTCACGGCGGAAGCCAAAAAGCGGAACCAGCAGCAAAACCGGCAAGAAACCATGTTCGAACTGATCGCACCGGAACTTCCCGGCCGATCGGACCGGGCCGCCGAAAACCTGTCGCTGCATTCAATTTACCGATACATCATCCAGGACAACGATCGGACCGACCTGGGGTACCTGGCGCCGGTGGAACAGGAGGCCGGCGTCGTCTATGAGATGTGGGTCCTCGACCTGGAAGGCAACCTGATCGATCGGCGCCGGCTCGGCCTGTCCCCCGAAACGGCCATGGAAAAGCCGGACCGGGACGCGGCGGTCACAGCGGCGCTGGGTCCCGGCCAACAGGCCAGATACGCGGACACGATGATCATCGCGGCGGCGAACGGCGAACGGATCGCGTATTTGCTTCCGGGCGAGTTTTCCGGCTTTAAGACCTTCATTCATGTCATGGCGGCGCTGGACGCGGATTTCAACCTCCTCGGGCTGGAGATCATGGACCATGAGGAAGACCCGGGCCTGGGCGGCGAGATCGAAAAACCCTATTTTAAAAACCAGTTCAAGGGCAAGTCCCTTGAACAACTCCGGGACCTGGACGTGATCAAGGAACCGCTCCCCGACGACTACCGGCATTTCCTGGAAAAAACGGCGGCCCGGGAAGACCTGGTCAGGATCGGAAAAGCTTATCAGGACGAAGACATCCACGCCATTGCCGGGGCCACGATTTCCAGCCGGTGCGTGACCGACGGCCTGAAGCGCATGGTCAAGAAATCCGTCTATCGGATCAAGATCCTGGATCGCGTGATCTCGAAAAACCATATACCAGCGGCAATGTAACGGGCGACATCCGGAGAATTGCGTTATGCCGGCAACGACGAAAACCAATAAGCAGCTGTTTGTCAATGGTCTTCTGAACGAAAACCCCATTTTTCGCCTGGCCCTGAGCATGTGCCCGGCCGTGGGGATCAGCACCACCGTCATGAACGGCATCCTGCTGGGCGTCGCGGTGCTCTTCGTCCAGGTGTTTTCCAGCTGCACCATTTCCCTGATCAAACACCACATCCATCCCCGCATCCGGATCCCGACCTACACCCTGACCATCGCCACCTGGGTCACGGTGATCGATCTCGTGCTGGCGGCCTACGTGCCGGCGGCCTATGAGGCCATGGGGATCTTCGTGCGGCTTATCGTGGCGTTCGCCATCATCACCATGCGCCTGGAGGTGTTCGCCTGCAAGAACGACCTGGTTCCCTCCTTCTGGGACGGGATGGGCATGGGGTTCGGGTTCATGTTCGGCATGGTGGTGTTGGGCGCCATTCGGGAGATCCTGGGAATGGGCGCGCTGCTGGGGTATGACATCCTCGGGTTCCGTCCGATGCTCTTTTTCGTGCTGCCCGCCGCCGGATTTTTCATGATCGGGTTCATGATGGCCATCTTCAATTATGTGGAGACCCTTTACAACCGCGGCAGAAAGGAGAGAAAGGCCATATGACGCCCCCATTGTCGCATCGAACGGACCGCCCGGCGCCGGCGACCCGGCATCCGCGGCAACCGCGGATCGCCCTTTTACTCCTGTGCCTGCTGCTGCTTTGCGGCTGCGGCGCCGACCATCGGTTCGTGCAAAAGGCCGAGTTCAGGGACAGTCGCGAGATCGTGATCACCTTCGCCGGCCCCGTCGACCCGGCATGGGCTGAAAACAGGGATCATTTTTCCGTGTACGAGAAACCGGACCCGGACATCCCGGCGCAGATCGATCGCGTGGAACTCGGCCCCGACGGGCGGGTTTTGACCCTCCGGACGTCGGAACCCATCTCCCGCGACATCCCTCACAAGGTGGTGCTGGAAGAGATCCGCTCCGGCGGCGTCTCCCAGGGGACCGCCCACCTGACGGTCAAAAAGCTCTACGTGGGCCACCTGTTTTCCATCCTGATCGGGGCCATGATCATCCAGAATTTCGTGTTTTCCAAGTACCTGGGGCTGTGCGTGTTTTTCGGCACGTCCCGGAAAAAATCGACCGCCGTCGGCATGGGCGTCACCTTCACCATCGTCATCATTGCCGCGTCCATGATGTCGTGGTTTCTCCATCAGTTCGTCCTGAAGCCCTTCCGGCTGGATTATTTGCAGATCGTCGTCTTCATCGGTCTGGTCTCTTTGACCGTCCAGGGGGTCGACACGATCCTGAGAAAAGTGAACCCGGCTTTGTTCAAGGCCTTCGGCGTCTATCTGGTGCTGGTCATCGCCAACTGCATTGTCATCGCCGTTCCCCTGATGCTGGCGGACAACGAATACACCCTGCTGGAAAGCCTCATGCTGGCCGCGGGCGCGGGACTCGGGTTTCTCATCGCCCTGTTCCTGATGTCGTCGGTGCGCGAGCGCATCGAGTTCGCCGACATCCCCGAATCCTTCAGGGGACTGCCCATCGCCTTTGTGGTGGCCGGGCTGTTCGCCCTTGCCTTTATGGGGTTTTCCGGCATGACGATTTATTAGCGTTTAACAACGAGAGGTGAGAGATGGACCCCGTGTATATCAAACTCGCCCTGGGCGGATTGACCGTATTGGGCTGCATCGGCGTGTTTTTCGGCATCGGCCTGGGATTGGCGGCGCATCGCTTCGCGGTTGAAGTCGACCCCAGAATCGAGGCGGTGCAGGAGGTTCTGGCCGGCGGGCAGTGAGGCGCCTGCGGCTTCGCCGGGTGCGAAGCCTATGCGACCGCCGTGGTCGAAAATCCGAAGGTGCCGCCCGATCTCTGTTTTCCGGGAAAGGCGCCGGTGGCGGAGGCGGTGGCCCGAATCACCGGAAAGGAAGTCGGGTCGGCGGAAGGGGCCGTGGCGGCGGTGCATTGCGCCCGGTGCCTGAGATCCGACTATGAAAAATACGACTACATCGGATACGGCAACTGCTCCGCCGCCAACATCGCCTTTGCCGGCCCCACGGACTGTCAGTGCGGGTGCGTGGGGTTCGGCGAGTGCGCCCACGCCTGCCCCTTCGACGCCATCGCCATGGTGCACCATTTCCCGGTCGTGGACGCCGATCTCTGCGTGGGATGCGGCATCTGCGTCGAGACCTGCCCCAAAGACCTGTTCAGTCTCGTCCCCCGGAACGCCCGGGTCGTGGTCCGGTGCAGCAGCCGGGCCGACGCCAAAGAGACCCACGAAATCTGCTCTTCCGGATGCCTCCACTGCATGTCCTGCGTCAGGGCCTGCCCCGCCGAGGCCGTATTGCTCGAAGACGAACGCATTCGCATCGATCACGAGCGGTGCATCGCCTTCGGCCCTTCCTGCGGGGAGGCCTGTGTCGCGGCCTGTTTCACCGCCCATGTGATTCAGCCTTTCGGGGGCCATCCGCTCCTGAAAAGCCAGGAGGAGATGTCGGAGCGGGAGGCATTGGCCCTCTGACCCCGAAGAAGACGGAGACAGCGGCATGACGGTCGGAACGCTGCTGGCCGGAACGGCCATCCTGACGTCGGTGGTCGGGATTTGGTTCGCCGTTTACTGGTGGCTCAATCCCCGCCTGGATGCGCCGGACGCCGAAGCCCGCATCACCGGCGCCTGCGGCGACACCATGGAGATCCGTCTTCTCTTTGAAAAGGATGCGGTGACCGAAACGTCCCACTGGACGGACGGGTGCATCTACAGCGTCAATTGCGTTCTCGCGGCGACGGATCTGGCAAAGGGCAAATCGCCGGAAGCGATCCTGGATATCGACGCGGACGCCATTTGCAGCGCCATCGGCGACCTTCCGAAAGACCACCGGCATTGCGCATCGCTGGCGGCTTCGACCTTGCACTCGGCCATCGACGATTACATGAGACGGCGGGTGGGGCCATCGTCCTGAATGTTGCGGTCGTCGACCGGGTTTAATGCGTGGTGGACGGCGAAGGCGAGGATCTCCCCGCTGACGGGCTTTTTGAGGAATTTGGAGATGCCGAACCGGGCCGCGTTTTCTTCCGTCACCGTGTCGCTGTAGCCGGTGCACAGGAGGACCGGTAGATCGGGCCGCAGGCGCCGGACTTTTCCGACCAGCTGGACCCCGGTGATGTCCGGCATGGTCTGGTCGGTGATGAGAAGATCGAACGCGGACGCATTCCTCTGCAAGGCGGCCAGGGCCTCAACGCTGCTGTGGTGCGGCTGGACCCTGTACCCGAAGGTTGCGAGGTGTTTGCAGATGGCGTCGAGTAAGAACGGATCGTCGTCTACCAGCAGAATCCGCTCCCCGCCGCCCCTGGGTGGTTGCCGCGGCGCTTTCTTTTGCGGCAGGGGGGCCGGTTCAATCAGCGGCAGAAACACCGTGAAGACGGTCCCTCTGCCGGGCGCGCTTTCCACATCGATGGCGCCGCCATGGTTTTCCACGATGCCCAGGCTGACGGACAAGCCCAGCCCTGAGCCTTCGCCCATTTTTTTGGTGGTGAAATAGGGTTCGAAAATGCGTTCCCTGATCTCCCGGGAAATGCCGGCGCCGGTGTCGGCGATCTTGATCCGCACATAGCGGCCGGGTCGGAGGGTCGCGGCAAGGAATCGCCGCTCCTCCGTCAGATCCACGTCGTCCATGGACACGGAAAGGGCGCCGCCGGATGCCCGCATGGCGTGGTAGGCGTTGGTGCACAGATTCATCAGGACCTGATGGATCTGAGTGGGATCCCCCATGATGGTGCAGGCGTCGCTCGACAGGGAAGCATCGACGGCGATGTTTTTGGGGAGAGTGACGGATATCAGTTTCAAGGTCTCCTTCAGCACCGGTCCGATGTCCACCGGCGCAAAAGCCGTTTCCCCTCGTCTGGCGAACTGAAGAATCTGTTGAACCAGATCGGCGGCCCTCATGCTCGAGGAGAGCACCCCTTCCATATATGTTCGCAGCTTCCCGGCGTCGGCGCCGTTCTGCAGACGTTTCAGGCCCAGTTCCGCATACCCGACGATGCCGCCAAGGATAGATCGGAA
>JAABTD010000221.1 GCA_011390065.1 Desulfobacteraceae bacterium | reverse complement strand
CCGGTCTTTACGTGCAGCGTCAAGGGGCCGATGTGCTGGCATCGAAGATTCTCCATCAAAAGGCCCTTTGTCCGCGTTTTCCCGGAGGCGTCCATTGATCATTTCGCCGTTAAGTCAAATGCCGAATATCGACATCGCCCCATTGCTTTTGCAAATATTCCGCCGCCAGCCGGCGATGGCACCAGTCCGGCTCGGGTTCGCTGCACAAAAGGCATCCGTTGTTGACAATGTCTTTTGGTAGGTGGTGTTCGATCCGGCGTTCCGCCATCAGTTCAATAAAAGACGGCTCGTAATCGTCCCAGGCGCCGCCGTTTTTCTTGTAATTTTCAAGAATCGCTTTGGTCGGCGCCAGCATGGGCTCGTGGCGGTAGCCGATATCGCAAATGGTTTTCAGAAAATACCGAAGGTCGTCCCGCTTGGCGAAACCCGCCAACTGGGATGAATTGTTGAGCCGCACGTCGATGACCCTTCGGACCCCGGATCGGCCCATCAGCGTGAAAAACTTATCCGCCGACTTCCGTGTGAACCCGATGGTGTAGATCGTGATCCCCGTCATGGGGCGCCTCCTTTTGCATTGAATCCTTAACGCGGTATGCGATTTTTTGTCCCTGCCGGTCGTAGGATTTCTCGATCATGTCGTCAGGGTCGTCAAACAGCGTCAATTGCTGGATTTTCAACGCCCGCATCAATCGCCTTTCGGTTTCGGCGTTGGCTTCGCTTTGGCCGTCCGATAGAATGTGCCGGATTTTAATGGGCTCATGCCGCAGATGACGGCAAATCAAGATCATCCGATGACAGTCGATGGGGTCTTTTTCCGAACACATTAAAGCGATGGAATACCGTTCCAAACCCTTTTTCACCCGCTCCAGCCCGTTTTGAAATGCTTTGCGCCTGGCCAGCCGGTCATATTGGACCTTGCCGTCCTCGTAATCTGAAAGGTGGTCGCTGCGGGGCCCCAACTGATCGCCCAGATAAACATAGACAACGCCATGACGCTTCAAATCATTTTTCAACACTTCACGGTTGAATTGAGGAACATATTTGCTGTAGGGCGACGACCGCACGTCGCACACAGCCGCAACGCCATTTTGTTCGAGCATTTCGATGAACCGGTCCGTTGAATGGTCCGAATGGCCGATGGTGCAAAGGGGTTCCATTGCCTTCACTTCTCCTTCGCGGCTAGACCGCTAAATTGACGAAGCCGGCGGCCAGTTTGTAACAGTATCCCTCAAAGGGTTCTCCCAGGCTGACACACAAGTAAACATCTTTTTGCGTCACCGGATATTCTCCCAGGGGCTTTTGGCTGTAAGCAAATTCCACCATAGGATCGGTCACCGTCAACCCGTATTCAACATTTTTAAAATGGAACTTGACGCGAACTTTCAGGGGTGAATTGACGAATTCTTCAACGCATATTCGCAATTCCGCCGGTTGGATGAACAACAAGGAAGACCGGACCCGGCTTTCGGCGACATCTTGTGGAATCCGATCGTTGAGGCCGTGGCGACTGTCCCAGCCGTTGATCCAAAGGGCTTCCACATCGTCTGTCAGCGCCGGGAGGCGGTCGCTGGGGAGGCTGCCTTTGCGTCGCCAGGCGCGGGTCTGATCGACGACCGCGTTTTCCTGCTGACAGTGTTTGGGATTCCGCCCCTGGATGGGAACCGTCAAAATATCGAGCAGATTGGGCGTCGCGCCGTCTTGCAAGGTGATGCAGCGGACGGAAAGCGTGCCCCAATCTTCCTGGCTGACCGGCCGGAGCCAGCGCCCGGCAAATTTTCCATCCTCTGCGATTTCCTTTCCCGCGATGCAGCGGCCGCCATATTTCCTTGAATTGGCCAGGCACACCATCTGAATCCACGAGCCATGAGAAATGGGCTCGGTGATTCGCGACGCTTCATGATCTGATGAAACCGTCGTTTTCAGCGAGGGTTCATAGGCTTCCACCCTAATAACGCTCTGGCCGTTTTGCTCATCGATGCGCAACATGGCAAAAGGCGTGTTTTCCGAAATCGCCTTATCCCGGATGTTCGCTAAAAATTGCCGCTGATGGGACAAGATAATGGTCTGTCGGCAGCTCATGGCCACCCGCCAAAGGTACTGCAGGACCTGGCCCGCCCGGTTGTCGTCGAGTCCTGAAACAGGATCGTCCAGGACCGCGATGGTCCGCTGGAGGGAATCGTCCTGTTTCCGGTTGCGAAGGCAGGAAAAAAATCCGGATATGGCTAAGGTCTTCATATCCCCGCTGCTGAAAGAATAATCGGAATTGACCCTGACATCCCAAAATTTCCGACCGGCAATAAATTGGAAAATATCTCTGGCATGAAAAACAAAGCGCTCTTTCCCAAGGAAAGGGCGGGAACAATCCATCTGAAATCGCGTGTCGAAAATTTCAAATACCCAATCGCCTTCCGACCGACGCCATCGCCCCTCCCCGAACCGGACGACCTGGCGTTGGGAGGCCGCTTCCTCCAAAAAGGACAGTTCGACTTCCGGCTGCCCGGAACGCGCTGAAACATCGATTCGCTTTCTTTTCAAAATGATGTCGGAATCGTTCTCCTGAAGAGACCGGAAAATGTCCGCCAGAGTGGATTTTCCCGATCCATTTGGCCCGTGGATCAACGTCAGCGGGAAAAAATCAACAGGCGGTTGCTTCCGGAATGTTCCGATTTCGTTGATGGCGTCGATCCGGGAAATCATGGTCTTGCCAGTCAGTTTTCAAACGCGGCATCCATCGGCATCCGCAACACCCCCGGTGGTTCGCCGATTCCCAGTTCTTTCAATGCCCTTAACGCCGGGCGAATCTCTTTAAGCGTTTGAACGACGATCTGCTCAGCAGCTGAGGAACGGGCGCTGACAGACAGTTTTTCCAATACCGTGTCCAGCAGAGGCTTCCTGGGGGGAAACCGTTTCAGCTTTATAGAGTGATCCTCTGGAATGCCGGCAGCTGCTTTGGCCAGTTGGATGGCCTTTCGAAAGCCGCCCAGTTCATCCACCAAGCCGTTTTCTTTAGCCGCTTCTCCGGTCCAGACGCGGCCTTTGGCGATGTCCAGGACCGTCTCCAACGGAAGGCTTCGCCCTGCGGCCACCTTGTTGGTGAAGTCATCGTAAATCCGATCGAGCATGTCTTGCAGCAGTTGCCACTGCTCGGGCGTATAATCATCGGTAAAAGACCAGAAGTCGGCGTTTTTCGAGGTCTGGACCGCGTCCCAGGTGACCCCGATCCTGTTCCAGAATCCGGTGGCGACCATTTTTCCGGCAAAGACGCCGATGGAACCGGTGAGGGTCCCGGGCTGGGCCAGAATCTTATCGGCGGCCATGGCCACGAAATAACCGCCTGAGCCGGCCACGTCGCCCATGGAGACGATGACCGGTTTTCCAGCCGCCGCGGCATGAAGGGTCTCACGCCACACCGTATCCGAGGCCACGTAGGAACCGCCGGGGCTGTCCACCCGGAAGAGAATGGCTTTGACATTTTCGTCTTCAATGGCCGACCGGAAGGCCCCGGCCACCTTTTTGGCGCTGAACAAAGGCCCGCTCATCAGGGGATCGTATTCAGCATCGCCCTGATGAATCCTCCCCACGCCGTGAATCAGAGCGATGGTCTTTCCTTTGGCGTACAGCCGGTCGGTCCGGGAGAGGTAGGCGGCAAGGCCCAGCGGTTCCGCATCAGCCCCGAAACGGGCTTCCACTTTGCTGTAGATCTCATCCCGATAGGCCAGTCCGTCCACCAACCCGGCGTCCAGGGCCTCCCGGGCCGAAAAAATCCCCTTGTCGAAATACGTCCGCAGGGTCTCATCGGACAGATTCCGGGAGGCTGCGATGTGGCGATCTATCTGATCGAAAAGACCGGTCATCAGGGATCGGGCCGAGGCTTCATGGGCCTCTGTGAAGTCTTTTTCCGTGAACCGGTTCATGGCGGTTTTGAATTCCTTGCGGCGATCCATCCGGGGCTCTATGTCGAGCTTTTCCAGGGTTCCCTTGAAAAACCGCCCCTTGAACTGAAACCCTGTAATGGACACATCTCCGGATGGCTGCATATAAATCTCGTCGAAAAAAGAGGCCAGATAATAAGCGATGTTTCCCCCCGACATGGCGCCGAAGGTGTCGGTATAGGCGATGGCCGGTTTGCCGGCGTCCCGGAACGCCGTCACCGCGTCCCGGATCTCCTGGACCCGGGCGAATCCCATCCCGGCCGATCCGATCCGGGCGATCATTCCCACGACCCGGTCGTCGGTTTCCGCCAGGGCAAGGGCCTCCACAGCGTCGAGAACGGTCAGGGGCTTTGCGGCGAGCATCCGGGCCGCCGGATCATTGGAGACATATTCGGCAACCCCCTTTTCGAAATCGATCTCCAGAACCGTCTTGTCCGGCACGGGGTCTTTTCCCTTCCACATCACGATGAGGGTGATGGTGAAGGAGAGCAGCGAGACGAGGCTCAAGGCCCCGATGACCATCAGCACCTTTTTGAGAAACGCCAGCATAGTCGGTTTCCTTTCGTTTTCCGATGAGGGTTAGGTTTGCGATGCGCGATGCCGGGCGGTCATGAGCAGGCCGCACAGGGTCTTGGCGTCCTGGATCTCGCCCCGGCCGATCATGGCCAGGGCGTCTTCCAAAGGGATTTCATGGACCTGGAGCACCTCGTCGGCGTCCAGATGCTGCTCGGCCGGAGAAAGGCCCGCGGCCAGGAAGATGTGAATTCGCTCGTCGGCATAGCCCGGCACCGGGACGATCTCTCCCAACTTGTGCCATTCGGCGGCGGAGACGCCGGCCTCTTCGATCAGCTCCCGTTTCGCGCAGGTCAGGGGCGTCTCGCCGGGGTCGAGGGTCCCGGCGGGAATCTCCCAGATATACCCGCCCACGGCATGGCGATATTGTTCGACCATCATCACGTCGCCGGTCCCGGTCAGGGGCACGATGGCCGATGCGCCGGGATGGCGGACGACATCGATGTCGATGGTCACGCCGTTGTCCAGGGTGACGTTTTCGGTTTCCAGGGTAAACACCCGTCCGGTGTGCCGGTGTTGTCGATGGTTTACGGTTGCGGCCATCAGCCCTCCATGCGCCGTTTTTTAAATGATATCAAGTTTTGTCCGTCGACAAAAGAAACCATTGCAAGACTGCGTTCATAGCAGAGGGCGGGCGGCAGAGGAAAGGTTTTTTTGAGCAAAAGCGAGGCGAGGAAGAAAGTGAGCCGGCCCCCGATCCCGCAAAACAGAAATCGGGGACGCAAGACCTTCTTAATGAAGCAATTCAGACCTGAGCCAGTCCCGGACCGGCCCTTCGGTGGAATAGACGCCTTTGTTGTGGCCGATGGACTCCAGGAATTCTTCCTTGACCGGCTCCGGCATCCGGAAACCGGCCAGCTCCACGGCATCCTCGGAATTCCGGCGGACGAGATAGACCACCGGATCGCCCTTCCAGGTGTTGACCACAAAATAGTGGGACACATCGTCGGCGGAACGGATTACGAAGTTGGATCGGGCCCAGTTGTTGCCCCATTCCAGGTAAAGGGTGACGGCGTCTTCCGGGGTCATGTCCCAGTCAATGGCGTTGACCAGGTTCATATCCTGTTTGACATCTTCAAGATTCATCATCATGGCGCGACCTCCTGATAAAGGATAAATATTTTCTTTAGAATAAAATAATCCTGATTTCATCCATTTTCAACCCTCCAGTTCCTCTTTTTCCCGATTTCTGAAAAAATTAAGGACAAAAAAGATGTGGGTCTGCATGGCCTGGCGGGCTGCATCGGGGTTGCGGTCCTGGATCGCCTCGAACAACGCCTTGTGTTGACTGATGATCTGTTGAATCCGTTCTTCTTTCTCATAGAGATAATAGAGATTTTCCTTGATGCCGAAAAACAAAAAATCATAAAAGCTGCGCATGATGTGGACCTGGACCGGGTTCTTGGTGGCGTAGGAGATGGCCATGTGGAAGGAGACGTCGGCCTCGGTGCCCAGCCGGCCCGAGGTCACCTCGGAGCGCATCTCCTTGAGGCTCTGCTCCAGAAAACGGATGTCCGCCTCATCTGCCCGCTCGGCCGCCAGGGCCGCAGCATTGCATTCCAGCCCCATGCGGACTTCCAGCAGATCCTCCAGGGTGGCGTTCTGGGCTTCCATGGCCAGCGCCAGGGGATTGTCCTCCCGGGATTCAGGGGGCCGGACAAAGGTTCCCTGCCCCTGCTTGTGTTCCAGCATCCCCATGAAGACCAGCCGACTGATGGCGTTTCTTACGCTGGTCCTGCTGACATCCATGGCCTCGGCCAGTTCCCGTTCGGGCAGGATCTTCTCTCCCGATTTAAGCTGCCCCCGGACGATGAGTTCCCTGAGCTGGTCGAACACCTGGTCGGAGATCTTTTGGGGTTTGATCGGCTTGAGCGTAACAGACATAACGGCGCCTCAACTGAGATATAGAGATTCGGCGTAAATTTCCACCGGGTGCTTCACGGCGATGCGGTCGCCGGCCCTGGAGAGCATGTCGGAAATCTGGATCATGCAGGCCGGGCACCCCGTGGCCACGACCGCAGGATCGATGGCCCGAATATTGTCCCGCTTTTTCCGGCCGATCCGGGCCGACGTTTCATAGTACTGAAGGTTAAAGCTGCCGCCCAATCCGCAACACCAGTCGGCCTCAGCCATCTCCTTCAATTCATAGGCCGGATTGGCCTGGATCAGCGCCCTGGGCTCGGCCGACACGCCGAGGGATTTCTTCAGGTGGCACGGGTCGTGGTAGGTGACCACCGCCGCATCGTGTCCCGGCCCGGGCATCGCCGGTGAAATCTTGAAATTTCTCACCAAAAACTGGTTGATGTCAAGGGTCTTGTCAGCCAGCGCCTTGACGTGGTCCCGTATATCCGCATCCCGGATCAGCATGGGCCAGACCTCTTTAATAGTGGCGGTGCAGGTGGCGCAGGCGGTGATCAGATAGTCGTAACTGCCGTCCCCGAACCGCTCCAGATTATGGCGCACCAGCTTCTCGAAGGTCTTGGCGTCGCCGGAGGAAACGGCAGGAATGCCGCAACAGGCCTGGCCCGACGGCATGAAGACGCCCACGCCGTGGTGATCGAGCACTTTGACGGCGGCTTCGGCCACGTTGGGAAAAAGCTTGTCCAGAAGACACCCCACAAAAAAGGCCGCTTTGATGCCGGACGCGCCCGGCTCGGTGTTTTTTTCCGGCAGGATTTTATGAAACGGCGTTTTGGCCAGGGGCCTGAAATGGCGGTCCCCGATGAGCGGCGACATGTACCGGGCGCAAGAGGTCCCCACCATGTCGTTGACAGGCTTGGTAAAGACATCCTGAAACTTGCTCCCCCATTCCGTCACCCGGTCGAAAAACCCCGGATGGGAGAGCATCCCCCGCAACACGGCCCGTTTGACCGGCGACAGCCCCATGTACCCCGCCAGAATGGCCCGGGCCTTCATGAAAATTTCCAGCACGTTGACGCCGCTGGGGCAGTTGGCGGCGCAGGAGCCGCAGAGCAGGCACCGGCTGAGGCGTTCGCTGACGCCTTTGGGATCATCGAACATCTCCCGGCCCAGCCCGTCCAGGAGGGCCAGCTTGCCCCGGGCCACGTCGGCCTCCCGGCCGGTCTGTTCGAAAAGCGGGCAGACTGACTGGCACATGCCGCACTTCATGCAGACCGTCAACTGGTCCTCCAGCTCCTTCATCAGATTCGCAAGTCGCTTCATATCGGACATGGGATCAGGCTCCTTCGGCTCTCCCGATGATCTTGCCGGGGTTGAGGATATTGTTGGGGTCCAGGGCCGCCTTGATCCGGCGGGAATAAACGATGGTGGCCGGGCTCGTCTCCTTTTCCATGAAGCCCGACTTGGCCGTGCCGATGCCGTGCTCCCCCGACAGGGTGCCGCCCATGGACAGGGCCTTGTCGAAAATGGCCTCGATGGCCGATTCCACCCGGGCCCACTCGGCCTTGTCCCGCTTGTCCGTCAGGATGGTGGGGTGGAGGTTGCCGTCGCCGGCGTGGCCGAAGGTGCCGATGGACAGATCGTAGGTCCGGCTGATCTCCTGGATCGCCCGGACCATGTCGGGGATTTTGCTGCGGGGCACGGTTGCGTCTTCCAGCACCAGGGTGGGCTTCAGCTTGGCCAGGGCCGACAGGGCCCGCCGGCGGGCTTCCCAGATCTTGTCCCGCTCCTCGGCGTCTTTCGCCACCCGAACGCTCAGCGCCCCCCGCTTTTCACAAATGGCGGCCACCTTGTCGGCATCCTCTTCCACTTGGGCCGGGTGGCCGTCCACCTCGATGAGGAGGAGGGCCGCAGCGTCGGTGGGCAGGCCCACCTTGCTGTCCGCCTCCACGGCCCGGATGGTGAAATTGTCCATGAACTCCAGGGTGGCCGGCACGATCCGGGCGGCGATGATGGCCGCCACCGTCTCGGAGGCCGCTTCGATCTTGTCGAAGACGGCGATCATCGATTTCCGGTGGATCGGCAGGGGGATGAGCTTGAGGATGATCTCCTTGAGCACCCCCAGGGTTCCCTCGGACCCCACCATGAGGGCCGTCAGGTTGTACCCGGTGGCGCATTTGACGGTCCGGGAGCCGGTCTTGACAATGTTCCCGTCCACATCGAAAAACTCCAGCCCCATGACGTAGTCCCGGGTCACGCCGTATTTGAGCCCCCGGAGCCCGCCGGCGTTCTCCGCCACGTTGCCCCCCAGGGTGGAGACCGACTGGCTGCCCGGATCCGGCGGGTAAAAAAGCCCCTTGGCCTCCACCGCCGCCGCCAGTTTGGCCGTCACCACGCCGGGTTCCACCCGGGCGTACATGTCGGCCTCGTTGATCTCCAGGATCCGGTTGAGGCCGTTGGTGACGATGACCACGCCGCCTG
>JAABTD010000220.1 GCA_011390065.1 Desulfobacteraceae bacterium | reverse complement strand
CGCATCCTTGCGCAGAAAGATTTTCCAGGTCAGGTCGTCCACTTTCTCCCATTTCTCGGCCAGGGCGGGTTTCACCGTGGCGTCTTCCTGGGGATGGAAGAGGGTGTCGTGGAGATTGTAGCAGGGGCTCATGGTGGTCTGGATGGAACTGCGCATGAGATCCAGGCCGACGGGCTCGGCTTCCTGGACCACCACCAGGGTGTCGGCGTCCATGGCCGTCGCCGGGGCGGCCATGAACAGGCAGAGCATCAGGATGGACAGGACGGACAACGATAATCGCTTCATGGGACCTCCTTGGTATTGGGGGGTGTGGGTAAGTCGGGCGCCCAGACGGGACCCGTTGTGTACAAATGGCACATGACCCGGTGACCGTCGGCTTCCAGGCGCATGGCCGGGTCTTCTTTGTCGCAGATGTCCATCCGCTCCGGGCACCGGGGATGGAACCGGCATCCGGACGGCGGGTGGATGGGGGAAGGCACGTCCCCCGTGAGAATGATCCGCTGCCGCTTTTTCCGCGGATCTGGAATGGGCACGGCCGAGAGCAGGGACCGGGTGTAGGGATGGAGCGGAGTGGCGTAAAGGGTTCCCACCTGCGCCGATTCGACGATTTGGCCCAGGTACATGACCGCCACATGGTGGCTGATGTACCGGATCACCCCCAGGTCGTGGGAGATGAGAATGCAGGCGAACCCGAATTCCCGCCGCAATCGGTTGAGCAGGTTGAGCACCTGGGCCTGGACCGACACGTCCAGGGCCGACACCGGCTCGTCGGCCACGATCAGTTTGGGCCGGAGGATGAGGGCCCGGGCGATCATGATCCGCTGGCGCTGGCCCCCGGAAAACTCATGGGGAAAGCGCGTCATATGTTCGGGCAAAAGGCCCACGGTGGACAGGGCGTCGGCCACCCGCTCCCGCCGTTCGGTTCGGTCGCCGATCTTGTGGGTCAGGAGGGGTTCTTCCACGATCCGCTCCACCGTCAGGCGCGGATTGAGGGAGCCGAAGGGGTCCTGGAAGATGATCTGCATCTCCCGCCGCTGCCGGCGGCCCTCGCCAGGGGGCAGCGCGAAGATGTTCTTTCCCTTGAACCGGACCTCCCCGGACGTGGGCTCGATGAGGCGCAGCAGGGTCCGGCCCGCCGTGGATTTGCCGCACCCTGATTCTCCCACCAGCCCCAAGGTCTCGTTTTCCCCGAGGGTGAAGGAGATGTCGTCCACGGCGTGGACCCGTTCCCGTTGTTTGCCGAACAGGCCCGACCGGACCGGAAAATACTTGACCAGGTGTTCGACCGCCAGCAGCGGAGCCTCAGACATCGTCCGCCCTCCAGCAGGTCGAGCGATGGCCCGGCGCGTGTTCGACGAGATCGGGCGCCGTCTCCCGGCAGATGTCCACCGCCAGGGGGCAGCGGGGATGGAAGGAACAGCCGGAAGGCAGGGACAGGAGGCTCGGCACGGTCCCGGAGATTTCGTAGAGTTCCCCGGCGTCGAAGCTCGCTTCGGCGGCCGGAATGGCTTGCATGAGCCCCTTGGTGTAGGGATGACGGGGCCGGTCGAAAAGGTCCAGGGCGCCGGCGGTCTCAACAACGCGGCCGGTGTACATCACCGCCACCCGGTCGGCGGTTTCGGCGATGACCCCCAGGTCGTGGGAGATCAGGATGATGGCCGTGCCCAGTTCGGCCTGGAGCGCTGACATGAGTTCCAGGATCTGGGCCTGGATGGTCACGTCCAGGGCTGTGGTGGGCTCGTCGGCGATGAGCAGCTCGGGCCGGCAGGCCAGGGCCATGGCGATCATCACCCGCTGGCGCAGTCCGCCCGAGAGCTGAAACGGGTATTCCCGGAGCCGGTTTTGGGGCGCGGGCACGCCCACCATTTCGAGCATCCGGACGGCCTCGGTCCGGGCTTCCGCCGCGCTGACCCCCCGGTGGACCCGGAAGACCTCGGCGAGCTGGTTGCCCACGGTGAAGACGGGGTTGAGGGCGGTCATGGGCTCCTGGAAGATCATGCTGATCCGGTCGCCCCGGATTTTTCGGATTTCCTCGTCTGAGGCTTTCAGAAGATCCCGGCCGGAAAACCGGATCTCGCCGGATTCGAAAAACGCCGGCGGCATGGGCAGAAGGCGCAGGATGGACAGGGCCAGCACGCTCTTCCCGCACCCGGATTCCCCCACAATGCCCAGGACTTCGCCGCTGTCCACGGACAGGCTGACGCCGTCCACGGCCCGGGCGATGCCGTGGGGCGAGGAGAAGGCGGTGCGGAGGTTGCGGATGTCGAGCAGGGGCCTGTAGGGCGAGTGCGTCATGGGGGCTGCATCGGTTTTCACTTGTTCAGGATGTGGCGGGAAAGCCAGCGGTGATATCCGCTTACTCCAGGCGTTTTTTCCAATAGTTGGGTTCCCTGTGGAGATGACCGACCGCCACGATCAAAATGACATCGGTTTTAATCTGGTATATGACGCCGTATGGGAAGCGATTGATTATGCAACGGCGGGCGCGTTTGGACAGCGGCGTCCAGGCGTCGGGGAAATCCAGAATCCTTTGGACAGCGGCGTCAACTTCTTCGAGGAAATCGAATCCCAGGCCTGGGTTGAGTTGCTCATAGTAGAAGGCCGCGTCCACGAGTTCGCTGTCGGCATGGGGGTGAAATCTGTATTTCATCCCCGCAGTCTTTTGCGGATGCGGTCGAATACGGCCTCTCCGGGCAATGTCTCTATTTCCCCCCGATCGACCTGGTCGATTCGGTTCTCCGCTTCTTGCGCCCAAAGATCGTCAATTTCCGGTTGACTCGGTGCGTTCAGGCTGTTGATAAGAACATCGACCAACCGGAGTCTGAGATCGACCGGCAGGGACAAGGCTTCTTGCGTTATTTTTTCACTGAGCGTGGACATGCGATAATTTCCTGAGAATTAATTGGATGCACTATACCACAACGCGTTGATATTCTCAACTGATTTGAAGTTGCGGTACAATTGATGCTTGACATCATTCCCAGAATGTCTTGTTCAGACCGGGCATTACCCACCATCAGACCATATCAACCAGAGGAGCGAATTATACCGAAAGACTTTTTGTACGATTTATCGGCGGTTCTGCTTCTTGTTGTTTTTCGGCTATGTTTGGCTGGCGATGCGCCGAATATCGGCCGGGAGAAGCGCTATACCAATATCCCATCTCAAAATAAGAATCATGGTAATGGCGGTTGTTTGCGCGACCTGTAAAACTTCATTCATCACGCCGTTGCCTGATTCATGCTGACGATCTCTACATCCATGCGGGCTTTCACCGGATGATCATCGGCAAGAAATGCATCGATTGCATCGAGGGTTTGCGCGTGGAAATACCGCTCCCCGCATTCGGCGCAGACTTCGGCATCGACGTTTTCGACGATATACAGCCGGCGGTTGTACAAATGGTGGCGCTTAACGCGCTTTTTTACGGTTTCTCCGGCACAGAATTCACATAACATGGGATCACCTGTTTGGAAGAATCTTTATTTTCGCCGCCTGCTTCAAGTTCATCGGCGGGTCGAGAAAGCCCTCTGGAATAAAATCGGCCCGTTGAACAAAGATACCATGAACCGGGAAGGATGGCAAGCGGGCGGCGTTTTGAATCAGGATAGTCAGGATGCCAAAGGATATCCAGTATGACCGCCCCCCATCCTGACCATCTTAAAAAATCCTGTCCCTCCTGATTCAAAAACGATATGATCAAAAGATCAACAATTAAAAGGAGGCCCCGCCCTGCACATGAAACAAACCGGCAACCGCTTCGACATCCGCCACAAAGAAACCCTGATGCTGTTCCCGCGGGAATATTTCCAGTTGTTTTTCCCCCATCTGGTGGGTAAAATCGACTTCGGGACCGCCCGCTTTCTGGACAAGGAACTCAACGCCCTGTTCGAGGAAGCCGAGGGAAAACAGCCCGAGAAGGACCGGCAGCGCATCACCGACGCCCTGATCCTCATCGACGTCCTCGCGGCCATGGAAGAAGAGCAGATTCTCATCCACTGGGAGCATCAGGGCGAAAAACCCAAACAATTTCAAAATCGGATGTTCCATTGTTTTTGCGGCATATTCTTCAAATTCCGGAAACCGATTTTCCCCATCGCCATGTTCACCGACCCGGCGAAGTGGCGGAAACCCGTAAAAGACACCCACCGGATCGAACTGTTCGCCTATCCGGTCACCGAATTCACCTACCGGCAGATCAAGCTCAAACACATCCCGGCCGAAGAATTCGAGAAAAAAGCCGTTGAAAATCCCCTGGCCGCCGCCTATCTGCCGCTGACCGATTACCCGAAAAAAGACCGGCCGCTGATCAAGGCCAAGACCGTCAACGGCATCGCCGGCGTGGAAAAAGGTTCCAAACGTTCGGTGCTGTATTCGCTGATCGACCACAGCCTGCCGCTGGCCCCGGAGGAAGAAAAGACATACCGGAAAATCATTCAACCCAAATCTTGCAATCTAAGATGCCTTTTGTGCTTCTCGCGGCGCATTAATCAAGCGATTGCAGGGATTTACGGTTAATTTTTAACGCATATATATGTGCGTAAAAAATTGGCATAATGTGCTTATATAGAATGAAATATCAAAAAATTATATTCTAGGTTTGAGGATTGCAATTTTTAGGTGGAATATATCGAACGAGGGCTCGAAGCTCTCGGTAACGAAAAAGCAAGGGGAATGGCGATGATGATCGCGGGGAGATTTAGACAGGAGGGTGAGCAAAGAGGTAAAAGAAAAGCGTTGCTCAAGATGATGAAAAGGCGCTTTGAGTTTGTGCCGCCTGCCATGGAAGACAGAATATGGCGGTCGGATATGGACCTGCTGGACAAATTTGGCGATTCGATCTTTATTTTGAAAAACCTGGAAGACGCCGAACGATGGTGGGAGGATCATGGCAACGGCGGGAATGCCTGACAAATCCAAGGGCGGCGACGCGGCGCCCCGATGAATTTTGAGGGATGAATACAGATGTACGTCAGATGTTGTTTTTAGGTTTATCTATCAGCCTCACCGGTCATCCTCCCGTAAAAACATAGAAATAACAATGCTCAGACGGCCTCCCTCTCCCGCCGCGTCGGCATCACGATCATGTGGTAGCCGTAATCCTCCAGAATATCCATTGACTTATCGGCGGCATAATGCGTCAAAGCCGATCTTCTCTCTTCATCCGTCGGCGCCGTCACCCTGATCCATAGGCTTTCAGGATCTTCGGGACTTTCCTGAATTCCCATCAATTCAATTTCGGGGAATTGAGCTTTGAGATGCGCCACAAACGATTGAATCAGTTCTTCCTGTTTAAAATTGATCATCTTTCAATGCCTTTCATGGAATGGTCGATGATTTCCCTAGCTCTTTGGATTTGGTCTTTCGCATCCTTCCGCGTTACATGATCGACCTCATAATCGGCTGTGTTCCTGATGGATTGCGACTCCAACAGGTAAGATCTGAACCTGCGGGGGAATATCTTTTTCCTCTTTATCAGTTTCTGGCTGAATTGGGCTTGAACCCATTTATGGTCCAGTTGATCTTTTTTGATGCCTTCACTTGCCAGAGCCGCGACCGCCGCTTGAAACGCCGCATAGTAGCCCTGTTGGCGGCGGCATCCAGAAGGTCGTTTTCGAAACAGAGTTGGGCTGCGGAGAGATTGGCGTGCGCTTTATCGAAGAATTCACGGATCATGGACGTTCCCTTAAAAGAGCAAATTCGCGATCGAATGGCGTTAACGTGCCGAGCAACTAACGATAATCATAATATCAACTGTATCACGCAGATTTCAAGAGCCTTTTTCATATTTGTGAACCCAATTGTCGCGACCTCCGCTCCGGTATGAGCTTTATGACAGAGTTTCTTTTGCCTATGCGGCGTATCACGGCGCCATAGACGACCAGAAAGTCCAGCTCGAATTTCTGGAGTGGATGCTTCGATATACATTCCATGCCAGGGACGATAAAATGGAGTGCATCGAACGGGGGCTCGAAGCTCTCGGTAACGAAAAGGCGGGGAGAATGACGATGATGATCGCGGAAAGATTTAGACAGGAGGGTGAGCAAAGAGGTGAACGAAAAGCGTTGCTCAAGATGATGAAAAGGCGCTTTGAAGTTGTGCCGCCTTCCATGGAAGACAGAATATGGCGGTCGGATATGGACCTGTTGGACAAATTTGGCGATTCGATCTTTATTTTTAAAAACCTGGAAGACGCCGAACGATGGTGGGAGGATCATGGCAACGGGGGAAATGCCTGACAACATCAAGACCTCCCAATTCCGATTTCCCTAAAAGCGAACGAATAGTTCCATTCTATCGAATTTATATCAAATACAATAGGTTCCGTCTTGAAGGAGACTCAAGCCGCCCTCTCAAGCATCCCCTTCCCCAAAAACCGGAATCTTTAGTTCTGACCTGAATCCATCCCCTAAATAAACCCTTACAAATCAACCCTTTTTCACACTGGCACGCCTTTTGATACACGGCGTGGTCAGGAGCGGACCGTCGGGGTTCTCCCGCCTTTCGACTCCCGCAGCCCGAATCATTTTTCCGCAAACCGAAAGGAGAGGCCATGCAAGCCCAGACCCATGCCGGTGAGACCGAAGAAGCGCTGATTGGAGAAAAAGCCGAGGAGCCTCCGGGTACCGGCCTGATACTGAACGCATTCCCCCCGGACGCCGCCGTCATCCGCCTGGATGACGCGGCCGCGCGCCTCAAGCGGCCGCCCAAGACGCGTCCCGAAACCCGCGCTTTCCGCAGACGATTCTACCCCAATATTTCCGACAAACAATGGCATGACTGGCAGTGGCAGATCGCCAACCGCATCAGCGCGGCCGACCATCTGGCCCGCCTGATCCGTTTATCCCAGGACGAGCGGGTGGCCCTGTCCCAGCCTGAGAGCAAACTGCCCATGGGCGTCACCCCCTACTACGCCAGCCTAATCTCCCCCGATGATCCGGCCCAGCCCCTCCGCCGCACCATGATCCCGGCAACAGACGAATTCATGCGCATGGCCTGCGAGGCGGACGATCCTCTCCACGAGGAGGAAATGAGCCCCGTTCCCGGTCTGGTGCATCGGTACCCCGACCGGGCCCTGCTGCTGGTCTGCGATTTTTGCAGCGCCTACTGCCGGTACTGCACGCGGTCCCGGGTGGTGGGCAAGCGGACCATCTTCCCGAGCCGGAAGCGGCTGGAGCGGGCCATGGATTATATCGCCCGGACCCCGGCCATTCACGACGTGATCCTCTCCGGCGGCGACCCGCTGACCCTCTCCGACGAGCGGCTGGACTGGCTCCTGACCCGGCTGCGGCGGATTCCGCACCTGGATATCGTCCGCATCGGGACCAAGACCCCGGCCGTGCTGCCCCAGCGAATCACCCCCGCCCTGACCCGGATGCTCAAAAAACACCATCCCCTGTGGATGAGCCTCCACTTCACCCATCCCGACGAATGCACCCCGGAGGCCTACCGGGCCTGCGCCCTCCTGGCCGACGCCGGCATCCCCCTGGGGTCCCAGACCGTGCTCCTCAAAGGGATCAACGACAGCGTGGCGACCATGAAGGATCTGGTCTACCACCTGTTGCGGATGCGTGTGCGCCCCTACTACCTCTACCAGTGCGACCCCATCACCGGCTCCGGCCATTTCCGGACCACCGTGGAAAAAGGCCTGGAGATCATCGCGGGCCTTCGCGGCTTTGTGAGCGGCTACGCCGTGCCCAATTACGTGGTGGACGCCCCGGGCGGTGGCGGAAAAATCCCCCTCATGCCCGAATCCCGCCTCGGCTACCGGGGGGATGACCTGCTGCTGAAAAATTACGAGGGACGAACGTTCCGCTACCCAGACGCCGCGCCCCTGTCCTGACCGTCCGAGATTTTCAAATTCGAACAGCTTTGAACGGCATCATCGATAGGGAGCCCATCCAGAGCGCCCTTCAGCGCGCTTCCCATATTTGCCGGGGGGTTCAGCTCCCGGCGGCAAGGAGAACAACATGATCATCGGACTGACCTACGATCTGCGATCCGACTACCTGGCCATGGGCTACGGCGAGGTGGAGACCGCGGAGTTCGACCGCGAAGACACCGTCGCGGCCATAGAAAATGCATTGAACGATCTGGGACACGCCACGGACCGCATCGGCCACGGCCGGCGGCTTGTCGAGCGGCTGGCTGCCGGGGACCGGTGGGGCCTGGTTTTCAATATCGCGGAGGGATTAAACGGCATCGGTCGGGAGGCCCAGGTCCCGGCGATTCTGGATCTGTACGGCATCCCCTACGCGTTTTCGGACCCCCTGGTCATGAGCCTCACCCTCCACAAGGGGATGACCAAACGGGTGGTCCGGGACAGCGGGGTTCCCACATCCGATTTTCTGGTCCTTGGAAGCGGCCCGAACGGGACGCGTCCGCCGTTTCCCGCGCCCTGGTTCATCAAGCCGGTGGCCGAGGGGACGGGCAAGGGCGTGACGCCGGCCTCCATCATCCGTGATCCGGCCCGTTTCGCGGCGGCCTGCGACGAGATGATCGCGACCTTCCGCCAGCCGGTGATTGTGGAGCCCTATCTCCCCGGCCGGGAGTTCACGGTGGGTCTGGTCGGAACCGGACCGGACGCCGAAGTGCTGGGGACCATCGAGGTGATCCTGCTGGACGCCGCCGAAGCGGGCCTCTATTCTTATGTCAACAAGAAACGCTATGAGGACCTGGTGACCTATCGGCTGGTTCGGCCCGACGAAGACCTCCAGGTGCGGGAGGCCGAGCGGGTGGCGTTGTCGGCCTGGCGCGCGCTGGGATGCCGCGACGGGGGGCGGGTGGACATCCGGTGCGATGAAAGGGGCCGTCCTATGTTCATGGAGGTCAATCCCCTGGCAGATCGGAAGAGCGTC
>JAABTD010000042.1 GCA_011390065.1 Desulfobacteraceae bacterium | reverse complement strand
GGGCTACTGGATCCTCAATTTCGAGGTGATCAATTACCGGATGGGGATCGAAACGGACGTGGACAAGGCCATGGCCATCGTGGGCGTGCTCATCGGCATCGAACTGGCGCGTCGGGTGGTGGGCAGCGTCTTCGTCGTCATCGGCGTGGTCATGCTGCTCTATGGGGTTTATGGCCCCATGGCCCCTGAAATCGTCGCCCACGCCGGGGCCAGTTTTCCGGAACTGTGCGTTTCCATCTTTTACCGGAGCGACGGCGTTTTCGGCATCATGGCCAATGTTCTGGCCACTTACGTGGTCCTTTTCGTCCTCTTCGGCGCCTTTCTGGAAGCCTGCGGCGCCCAGCGGTTTTTCATCGATTTTCCCTTGGCGGCCGTGGGCCACAAGATCGGCGGGCCGGGCAAGGTGGCGGTCATCGCCTCGGGGCTGTTCGGGTCCATTTCCGGCAGCGCCATCGCCAATACCGTCTCCACCGGCGCCTTTACCATTCCCATGATGAAAAAGGCCGGCTTCAAGCCCCATGTGGCCGGCGGCATCGAGCCCGCCGCTTCCATCGGCGGCATGTTCATGCCCCCCATCATGGGCGCCGGCGGATTTATCATGGCGGAGCTGACCGGGTTGCCCTATTCCTACATCATGCTGGTGGCGGTTTTTCCGGCCCTCATGTATTTTTTCAGCGTCTTCGTGATGGTCCATTACGAGGCCAAAAAAGACTTTGTCGTCGGCGAACGGCACGAGCGGACCGCCATGGACATCCTCAAGACCGAGTGGCTCTATACGATGCCTTTGATCATCATCACCATCTTCATGCTGACCGGCTATTCGCCGGCCTACTCGGCGATTCTCGGTCTGGCCACCTGCATCGCCATCAGCTTCAAGGAAAAAGAAACGCGCATCAACCCCACTCTGGCGGTGGTCATGGGGTTTATCCTGATCCGGTCGATCTTTCTGATCATTTTCAACAAAATGAACAACGCCGAGATCATCTCCGATGATTTCATCACCGGCTTTAAAGAGATCTTCACCGACGCCAATGTCTTTATCCTCTCCTTCATCGCCTGCCTGCTGATCGCCTGGTTCCGGAAGGACGACCGGCAGGAATCCCGCAGGGAACTGAAGAATTTCGTGCTGGCTTGCCGCAGCGGCACCGAAAGCAGCCTCAAGATCGGCGCCACCGTGGGCGTCATCGGCATCATCATCGGGGTGCTCACCTTCAGCGGGCTGGTGCTGACTTTCGCCGACATCGTCATCGAACTGGCGGGCGGCTCCCTGCTGCTCACCATCCTATACATCGCCCTGGCCTCCCTGGTGCTGGGCATGGGCGTGCCGGTCACCGCAGCCTATCTGATCACGGCGGTGGTGGCGGTTCCGGCCCTGACCCACCTGGGGGTCAATGAAATCGCCGCCCACATGATCGTTTACTGGCTGTCCCAGGATTCCAACATCACTCCGCCGGTGTGCATCGCGGCCTTTGCCGGGGCCACCATCGCCAAGGCCAATATGTGGAAAACCGCTTTCACTTCTTTCAAATTCGCCAAGTTTCTCTACCTGGGGCCGCTGCTGTTCGCTTATGTTCCGGGATTTACCCTCAACGGCACGCCCTTTGACATCATCAAGGCTTTTATTTACATCATCATCGGCACCTACGCCTATTCATGGTTCCTGAGCGGCATCTGGATCAAGTCCCTCAGGGGGATGTTCAGCCGGTCGGCCGCCTGATGCCGACGGGACCCGGAAAGGAGACGATCATGGAATTGCCGCCAGTCAACATCAAAAAGATCCTCTACACCACCGATCTGTCCGAAAGCGCACGCTTCGCCTTCGCCTATGCCGCCAGCCTGGCGGGAAAATACGGGGCGGAGATCACCATCCTCCATGTGCTCATGGAGGACGCCAAAATGGAGTCGGGCATTATCGGATACATCGGAGAGGATCGCTGGAAGAAGATCAAGGACCAGAACGCCCAGGAGGCCCGGCAGGCCCTCATCGGGAAAAAGCGGGACAACATCGCCATCCGGTACGGCCTGGAGCATTTCGCCGAAAACATGGCCGCCAACCTGGAGAACGAGCCCGAAAAGCGCCTCGCGGACGAAGTCGTGATCCGCCGCGGCAACCCGGTAGATCAGATCATCGAGGTCTCCGAACAGCGCAAGCCCGATCTCATCGTCATGGGCACCCATGGCCACGGCATCATCGCCGACGCCATGATGGGCTCCACGGCCCGCCGGGTCATGCGCCGGTCGAAGATCCCGGTCCTGGTGATCCGACTGCCCGACGAAAAATAGTCCGCCCGGTCCGGTCCGAAACGGTCAGATCCCACGGCCCCAACGCCGGATCGCCTCCCACCCGGACGGACCGGACCCCGGGCCGGCTTTCCAACGCCCTCAGATTCCCATTCCCCATTCCCCGGAGCGCATTGACGCGCCGGGGATGGGCTTTGAAAAACAACTCGCCGCTCGCCGCTATCAACTCGCCGCTCGCATCCACCATCATATCCAAAAAAATCTTCGACAACACCAGATGCCCGAAGGCCGGATGGTAGGGCCCCGCCACGATGGCGGCGCCGGGGGCCAGATCCGCCGATGCCTGGAGTCCCGTCCGGATGACCGGAATCCCCCGCCCCTCGAACAGCAGGCGGAGGGCGGCGGTCCGTCCGACGCCGTCGGCCAGCGACAACGGCGGATACCGCCCCTCCCGGAACCGCCGGGCCAGAACGCTCCCCCTGAGCACCACCGTGGGATAGATCCGGACAAAATCGGGCCGCAAATCCGCCACGGCCCGGCCCGAGGCGGCGGCGCCTTCGGGATCTTCGCCGGGCAGCCCCACCATCATCTGAATCCCCACATTGTAGCCCCGGGCCTTCAGCATCGCGGCGGCCCGTCGGGTCGTTTCCGCCGTATGCCCCCGGTTGGAGAGGGCCAGCACCCGGTCGTCCATGGACTGGGCCCCCAGTTCCACTTCCCGGACCGGAAAATCCGAAAGAAGGGCCAACCGGCGGTCGTCGATGGTGTCGGGGCGGGTGGAGAACCGAATGGAGTGGACGTCGCCCCGTCGGACATGTTCCCGGGCAGCCGTCAGCAGGGAATGGATCGTTGATTCGGAGAGCCCCAGAAAATTGCCGCCGTAAAAGGCGATCTGAACCGGATGTCGGTCGGGCCGGGCCGCGAACCGGAAATTCCGAACCTGTGCATCAATCGCGGCGTTGTCCGGAAGGGTTGACCGGACGTGGGTGATGGCCGCCTGATCGCAAAATGCGCACCGGTGCGGACAGCCGGCATGGGGAATGAAAATGGGAATGATGAGGGGCTTAGAGGGCGCGTCAGCGGACATTGAGCTGCAGGAGGGCTTTTCGGGCGGCATCCTGCTCGGCGGTTTTCTTGTTTTTGCCCTCTCCCCGGGCGGCGATGTCGCAGACCCGGATCTCCACCTCAAAGGTTTTGTCATGATCCGGCCCCGTTGCGGTCACCACTTTGTAAACGGGCATCCCTTTGCGGGCGATCTGGACGAACTCCTGGACCTGGCTTTTATAGTCGTGATCGAGGGCCGGCTGACGGATATCCTGGATCAGATCGGAAAAATGAATCTCGATAAAGCGGAAGGCGGCGCTGAATCCACCGTCGAGATAGATGGCGGCGGTCACCGCCTCAAAGGTGTCGGCGAGGATCGATTTCTTCTGCCGGCCCCGGGTCTGAATCTCCCCTTTTCCCAGTTGAAGATGCCGTCCCAGTCCGATGGACCGGGCAATGGCGGCCAGTTGCGCCTCATTGACAAGATTGGCGCGCATCCGGGAGAGATGGCCTTCAGGCATGTTTAAATGCCGCCGCATCAGCAGGTGACTCACCGTGAGACTCAGGACGGCGTCCCCTAGAAATTCCAGCCGCTCATTGTCCCGGAGACCCGGCATGGGCTGTTCATTGACAAAGGAGCTGTGTCGGCAGGCCTCCCCCAGGAGAGATTTGTCCTTGAAATGGTAGCCCAGTTTTTTTTCCAGGATCGAAAGGCTCATGGATGAGAGGATGCGGTGAGAGGGTCCTTGTCGCCGCCGCTCAAAGGAGACCCCGTCAGCGGCGCCGGGTTGCGGTGGCGCCGGCGGACGATCTCTTCGTAAAACCGGAAGGGAACCGCCAAATCTCCATATCCCGTTCCAAGCCGGATCTCCGGCTTGATCTCGCCGTGAAAATCGCTGCCGCCTGTCATGAGCAGGTCGTATCGGCGGGCAAGTTCCCGGTAGACTTCCTTCTGGGCGACGGTGTGCTCGGGATACTCGATTTCAATGCCCTGGAGGCCCTGAGCCGCCAGCGCGCCGACGATATCCGCGATATCGGCGGCATTGGGGAGCTTCAACAGGCCGGGATGGGCCAGCACCGGAACGCCGCCGGCTTCCCGGATCATTCTGATGGCCTCTTCGCAGGGGATGCGATGCTTGTCCACAAAAGCGGGTTGCCCCTTTCCCAGGTACCGGTCAAAGGCATCGTCTATGGAGGCGGCAAAGCCCCGGTCCACCAGGCGCCGGGCGATGTGGGGGCGGCCGATCTGGGATTCGGCGTCGCAAGGCGCGCTCAGTTCTTCGACGGTCAGGTCGATGCCCATGCGGTTGAGCCTGTCGATGATCCGGGGATTCCTGTTCCGCCGGGCCTCCTGGAGGACCAGCAGCGTGCGTTTCAGTTCAGGATCATCCGGGCGGAACCCGTACCCCAGCAGGTGAAAGCTCCCGCCGCATGGAAAGCCCCGGGGCGGGGCGGCGCTGATTTCGATGCCGGTCAGAAACCGGATTTTCTCCGGGATGCCGCAGGCCAGGGCCCGATGAACGCCGTCGACCGTGTCGTGATCCGTGATGGCGATGGCTTCGAGCCGGGCCTCGCAGGCCATCTCCAGGATCTGAATGGGGGAATAGGCGCCGTCGGAAGCGTCGGAATGGATATGGAGGTCGATGCTCACCGGATCACTACAGGCCCAATGCCTTTTCCTTCGCCTCCTCTTTTGTCTTGCATTCGATGCACTGGGTGGTCACCGGCCGGGCCTTGAGTCGCTCGGCGCTGATATCCTCGCCGCAGACCTCGCAGATGCCGAAGGTCTCGTTTTCGATCCGCTCCAGGGCCTTTTTGATTTTTTTGATGAGCTTATGCTCGCGATCCCGAATCCGGAGCATGAAATTCCGATCCGCTTCCAGGGAGGCCCGGTCGGTCGGATCGGGAAATGTTTCTTTCTGGGTGGTCATGCCGGTGACGGTCTCTTCGGCCTGAGTCAGCAGGCTCTCCATCTGCTCTTTCAGAAGATTTTCAAAATACTCGATATCTGCCTTGTCCATATGTCAACCTTCGCATGGGTGCTGTTGATATGCTTTTGCCGTCATCCTGGCGGCTTACCCACCGGATGCCTACGGATAAATTCTATCTTGTAAAAGGTTTAAATCTTTAGCACAAGCGATGGTTCCTGTAAAGATTATTTTTCACCATCGGCGTCGGGCTTCTGAATTTCCGGCCGCAGGTTGCAGGGAATGCCCCGGAGCGTCGGCGCCCCGAAGGCCTTTCCCACAGGCGTCGCCGCAGTCGCCATATTATAACCGGACCGGTCCCAGGCGCCCAGGGGATCATCCGGTTCTTCGGGAAACCACCAGCCATGAGCGGCCAACACCACCCCGGGCAGAACCCGGGTGGTCAGACGCGCGGTTTGAAGGAACCGGCCGGCGGCCGTTTCGATGGAAACGGTCTCTTCGTCCCGGATCCCGAACCGACGCCCTGTATCCGGGTGGAATCGGACCAGAGGATGAGGACTTTTCCGGCGCAGCCGGTCCACCCAGCGATAGGAGGAATGAAGATAATGGGGGTCCTTGGCGCTGGTGAGCAGGAGGGGATAGCGGTCGTCACAGCGCGGCATATCCCCCAGATCCGGCAGGGGCGGCAGGTTGAACTTCTCGGCCCGGCTCAAACGGAGTTCCACTTTTCCCGTGGGGGTCCGGAAACCCCGATCGCGATACTTCCGGAAGCGCGCCGACCCTTGAAGGCATCCCTTTTCAGCAAAATCCCTGAAAGAAAGACCGGCGGGTTTCAGCACCGCCGCCAGCATCTCGTCCGGGTCCTCGAACCAGTCCGACGGATCGGTCATCCGCCGGCCCAGTTCATTCAGGATGGCCATATCGGACCGGCAGTCGGGGGGCGGCGCCACCACCTTGGGACGGGCCAGCACGATGCCGTGACCCAGACCGTAATGACCGATATCGTTGAACTCGAACTGGGTGGCGGCCGGCAGGACGATGTCGGCCATGGCGGCCGTGGGGGTCATGAAGATGTCCGAAACGGCGATGAAATCGAGCGTCTCGAGGGCGGTCCGGGTTCCGGGGCTGTCGGCCCAGGAAAGCATGGGGTTGGCGCACTGGATGTACATCCCCTTCACCGGATAGGGGACCTCCTCGCGCACCGCCCGTTTGAACAGGGCCGGAGGGACGGTCATCAGTTGCGGGATGGTTCCGTAATGGGCGTGGATCATCTCTTTCCGCTTGTCCGGCAGGCGGTCGGCCCGAACAAATTCACCCAGCCCCATCACCGGGGGTTCCACTGCGGCGATGTTGCCGCCCGGCACATCCAGATTGCCGCAGATCGCCATGAGGCAGATCAGAGCCCGGGCCGCGTGGAAATTGTTGGGGGTTCCTTCGATGGCGTTTCCCCACTGCAGCGCGGCGGGGCGGGCGGCGGCGTATCTCCGGGCCGCCTCGCGGGTAACGTCGGCCGCAACCCCGGTGATGGGCGCCATTTCCTCGGGCGGAAAGGCCGCCACATGGCGGGCCAGGTCATCGAAGCCCCAGGTCCAGTTCGTTGCGAAATCCTCATCGAACAGCCCTTCCGCCACGATCACATGAAGCATGGCCAGGGCCAGGGCCTGATCCGTTCCCGGACGCAGAGGGATCCAGAGGTCGGCCCGTTCGGCCAGTTCAGTCCGGCAGGGGTCCACCACCATGAGATCGGCGCCGGACCGGAGGGCGCGGGTCAACTGGCTGCAGATCACGCCCTCTTCGTTGGTGGCGACGATATTGCTGCCCCACAGCAGGGCCAGTTGAGAGGAATGATGAAAATCGGCCACCGGATAGAACCCGCAGGTGTGACGCCCGGTGATTTCCCGTGGGGCATGGCAGACATCCTGGACCGCCACCACGTTGGGCGACCCGAAGAGATTGGCCAGTCGGATCAACACGAAATGCTCCATGCCCTTGGGCATCCCCTGGCAGAAGGCCGCGGCTCTGGCTCCGTGCGTCTTCCGGATCTCCAGAAACCGGGCTGCAATGGTGGAAAGGGCTTGGTCCCAGCCGATGGATTCCCACTGCCCCGCGCCCCTTTCCCCCACCCGCATGAGGGGATGGCGCAGGCGACGGGGATGGATCAGTTTATCGGGGCTCGCCAGCCCTTTGGCGCAGACATAGCCGCGATTGAGGCAGCCCTCCGGGTCTCCGGTCACCCGGACAATCCGGTTGTTCCGCACCCCCACCTTCAGCGCGCAGCCGCCATGGTCCATGCGGCCGCAATGGGTCCGAATCCAGTCGAGATCTTCCGCCACAGTCGCTTCCTTCCTTATCCGATGGTATGAACGATCCGGGAGGCGGGGACCAGGTGAACGGTCTCTCTGAGCCAGTCCATCATCTCCGTCAACGCCTCGAGGGTCACGGCGTAGGGGTGGCCGATGCCCACCGCCTCGCCGTCCCGCTGGGCCGTCCGGACCAGAAGGCGGATCTGGCGGCGCACCGAGGATTTTGTCGGATCGTGGTCAAGGAAGACGTCCCGGCGGGCAAAGGGGAGTTGGAGCAGGCGGGCCGGGCCCCGACAGATAGCGGCGCCGCTGGTCTGGCTGTCGATGAAAAAAAGGGATCGGCGTTTCAACGCCCACAGGATCTGGTACATCTGCGGCCACCGGGCCGTCATCCGGGAGCCCATGTGATTGTTGACCCCGACCGCATCCGGTACGGCATCGAGATTCGCGTTGAGCTGCCGCATCAGTTCAACGGGGGTCATCCCCACCAGAAGCGCCCCCGGCCCCGGATCAACCCGGGGATACTCTTCGGGCTCCATGGGCATGTGGACCATGACCTCCATTCCCTTCACCCGGGCCGTTCGAAGAATCTCGTCGACAAAGGGGCTCCCGGGAAGGATAGAGAGGGTCAATTCCGGCCCCAGTCCCATGAGCCGGTGGGCCATGCCCCGATGATAGCCCACGTCATCAATGATGATGGCCACACGGGGTTTTTCATCCGGGATTTCGGGAAGCGGCGTTGGCGGCAGCGCCGGAACGGGCTCTTCGGGGAAGACCTCGTAGGCCGGGATGCGGAAATCCGGCAGGGGCGGGTCCGTTCCCATGGTCGAGGGGGCTACGGCAAAGGCCGCCAGCGCGGCGCAGAAGAGGATCGCCGATGCTGCGATGGCCGCAGGCAGGGGCCGGAACCTTTTCCCCCTTGCCTTGTGGGAACTGATGCCCTTTCCGGTCATAGCGATGTCGACAGGTGCGCCGTCAGATGTCTGAGGGCGCACCAGCCGCGTCAACCGTTGAGATTCTTAAAAATATCGTAGCTGACCAGAATACCCAACGCCCGCATGACCTGGTTGTCCGACTGGAGCCCCTCGGCATCCAGAGGGCCGTACCGGTTCTGGGTGGCCCGGCGTCCGGGTTGTTGGAGTGATCCCGATTCGCCCTCGGCATCCTCGACATCCTCGGCGTCTTCCTCTTCTATCGCCTCTTCGAGAACCGGGAAAGCATCCAGGTGATTTTTCAGGTCTTTTTCCTTGAGCATCGCCTCATCCTCCGGGGCCGGCTCGATGAACCGGTGCTTTACCAGGATGTCCGGTTCGATCCCGTGGGCCTGAATGGAACGGCCGTTGGGGGTGTAATAACGGGCGATGGTGAATTTGAGGCCATAGCCGTCCCGGAGGGTCTCGACGGTCTGGACCGATCCCTTGCCGAAAGAGGTGGCGCCCAGAATCAGCCCCCGCTTGTGGTCCTGGAGAGCCCCGGCAACGATCTCAGAGGCGCTGGCGCTGCCGCCGTTGATGAGCACCACAATGGGATATTTGCGGCGCCTTTGATCCGGATGGGCGCTGAACTCCTTGGTATGCTTCGGCAGCCGCCCTTTGATGGAAACGATGGACCCGGAATCGAGGAAGATGTCCGAGACCTGTATGGCCTGGTTGAGAAGCCCGCCGGGATTGTCCCGAAGATCGAGGATGAGCCCCTTCAGCGGGGATTCTCCCGACTCCAGGGCGGTCAGGGCCGCCTCCAGATCTTCGGTGGTGTTTTCCTGGAAATTGGTGATCCGAACATAGCCGTATCCTGGTTTAAGGACCAGGTGGCGAACGCTTTCGATGGGAATGATGTCCCGCACCAGCTCGAACGCCAGGGGTTTGGCGGCCCCTTCCCTTACCACGCGGATGGTGACCGCCTCCCCTTTGGGACCGCGCATTTTTTTGACCGCCTCCCACAGCATCATGTCCTTGGTGGATTCGCCGTCCACTTCGACAATGATATCCCCCGCCTGGATCCCCGCATCATAAGCCGGGGTGCCCTCAATGGGGGAGATGACGGTCAGCACGCCCTTTTGCAAGGTGATCACGATGCCGATGCCGCCGAATTCTCCCCGGGTGTCGATCTGCAACTCCTCGAAGGCCTCCGGGGGCAGCAGTTGAGAATGGGGATCGAGGCTGCTCACCATCCCCTGTATCGCCTTGTGGATCAGGTCCTCTGTATCCACAGGGTCCACGTAATTGTTTTCCACCAGATCGATCACGTCGGCGAAGATCTTCAATCCCCGGTAGGTCGCCTCCTCCCCCGCCGCAAACGTCCGGTAGAAACCGGACCCCACCGTGCCCAGAAGGATCGCAACGACCATTACCATCCACAGTCTGACATATCGCTTACGCTGCTTACGCTGCTTACGCTGTTGCATCATTTCAATAACTCCTTTACCCTTTTTTAAGCCACTTCAAGGGGTCCACGGGCTTCCCGTGATGGCGGATCTCGAAGTGGAGCATCGGTCCTTTGAGAGAACCGGTATCCCCCACCGTTGCGATCACCTCTCCCGTACGAACGGCATCGCCCTCCCGTTTATACACATCGGCGGCATGGGCGTACAACGAATAGTAACTGTCCCCATGATCGACGATCAACAGATTGCCGTATCCTTTGAACCAGTCCGAAAACAGGACGCGTCCTTCCCGGACCGCCTTTATGGGCGTCCCTTTCCGGGCCTCGATGTCGATGCCGCTCTGAAAATTGACGACATTGAATTCTTCATTGCGATACCGGCCGAATTTTGCAATGATTTTACCCTCCACCGGCATTTTAAGCAACCCTTTAAGGCCGGACAACTTGCCGGGCGCGCCGGCATCCGTTTTTTCAGTGGTTTTCATCGTCAGTTCATGGCGCTGAAGGCTTTTGATTTTGCCTTCCAGGTCCCGGGCCGACTGCTGAAGAGAATCGATGGCGGCCAGGGTCAGCCGCTTCTGTCCCTGGACTTCGGCAAGCAGCGTCTTCCGTTCCGCTTTTTTCCGGGCCAGGTCTTCCAGTTGCCGTTGATAACGATCCTCCGCCTCCGTCCGCTCTTTCTTCCGCGCCTCCAGGTCCGACAGGGCCCCGGCCAGTTCGGACTTTTCCCGGCCAAGGCGGGCCAAAACCGCTTCGTCATGACTGAGAATGTTTCGAAGAGCGGTTTTCCGCCGGAAAAAATCCGTTGCCGATCCGGCCGTGGCCAGAAAACTCATCCGGCCCAGACACTGAAGCTTGTACAGCGCCGCCATGCGCCGGGCCGCATAGGTTTCCGTCTCCTCGATCCGACGTTCCAGGTCCACAATCCAGATGCGGGTTTCATCCACCGCCGTGGACAGCGCCTCCAGGTCGTTTCGGAGGGTCTCGGCCCGCTTCCGAGTCTCATCCAGATCCCGGTCCGCCTGGTGGAGTTGCGCGATGCACGCCTTCTCCTTTTTGGAGAAATCGGCGACCTGGGCCTTTTTCTCCTCGATCTGCCGATTCACCTGCCGGGCCTGCTGTTGATACCCGTCAGCGGTTTCACCGGCTGCGGCGGCGCCGGGCCCGGCCACAACCAGCATCCCCGCCAGGCAAACCGTCGCCGTCTGACGGCGGGCGTTTTCCGCGCCTCTGCTCAGGCCTTTAAAAACTGTCTCAGCGATACATAGGAACCCATCCATCCGACAACCATGCTCCCTATAAAAATTCCCAGGATCATCTCATCCGGGAGGAACCGAACCGGCAGAAATCCTCCCCCCTCCGCCACTTTATCGGCCACGAATCGGAACCCGCCGAACAGCATCGTCATGCCGGCCGCGCCGCCCAGGGCGCCCTGCAAAAGCCCCTGCATGTAAAAAGGTCCCCTGATGAACGCTTCAGCGCCGCCCATCAACCGCATGATCTCGATCTCATCCCGCCGGGAATACAGGACCAGCCGAATCGTATTGGCCACAATAAAGGCGGCCGCCAGGAAAAAAAGAGCGCCCATGGCGATCCCCACCAGACGGAAAAGATCGATGATGCGGATAAACCGGTTCAACCACTCCTGGCCATATTCGACCTCGGAAACCCCTTCCAAACCGGCGATCCGGGTCGCCAGCAGTTCGAATTTTTCGCGATTCCGAAACGCTTCCGCCATGTGGATCTCATAAGCATTTGGCAGCGGGTTCTCCTCCAGGCTGTCCAGCAGGGCCGACGCCTCGTCCATCCCTTCCCGGAGCTGTTCCAGCGCCCGCTCCCTGGAGACGAACCGGACATCCCCCACCCCCGGCATCCCCTCCATCCGTTTTCCCAGACTCCGGATCGCTTCCGGCGTCATGTCCGGTTCCAGATACGCCATAATCCGGATCTCTTTGGTCCAGAGAGAAAGCAACCCTGAGGCGTTGACGAAAAACAGGGCAAAGGCCCCCACGATGAGGATCGACAGGGCCACCGTCACCACCGTGATGGCGTTGAGAAAGCGGTTGGCCCACATGTCCTTGAGGGCCCGGTTGACCATCCGGATCATGCCGGCAGCCGGGGGATGGTGGTCACCACATCCAGTTCTCCGCCCTCCAGGAGGATGACCCGTCCGCCGGTGCGCCGGATCAGGGCGGCGTCATGGGTGGCCACCAGCACCGTGGCCCCCCTGCGATGGTACTCGCGGAGCAGTTCGAAGATCACCTCGGCCGCCTCTGCATCGAGACTGCCGGTGGGTTCGTCGGCCAGGATGATCTGAGGATCGCCCGCAATGGCCCTGGCCACCGCCACCCGTTGCTGCTCGCCCCCCGACAGGCTCGGCGGCAGGGCCCGCCGTTTGTCCTCCATGCCGACGGTCCGCAGGACGCTTCGCACTTTTTTGCGGATGGTCTTGCGGGGGGCGCCGCGGGCCTCCAGTACGATGGCGATATTGTCCTGTACGCTCCTCTGGGGGATCAGCTTGTAGTCCTGAAAAATAATGCCGAATTTCCGTCTCAGAAAGGGGATGCGTCGGCGCGGGATGCGCGACAGGTTCAGCCCATCGATGATGATCTGTCCTTCGGAGACCGTCGCTCCCAGATAAAGCAGCTTGAGCAGAGTGGTTTTTCCGGCGCCGCTGGGCCCGCTGACGAAAAGGAACTCGTTCCGGGAAATCTCAAAGCTGAGGTCCGACAGCGCCTTTTTGGCGCCATAGCGTTTGTGAACATGAAAGAGCCGAATGATCGGCTCGCCGCTGTCTTCTATGGCCATGGTGTTTCCGCCGTCGTCGGCGCCGCTTCCGCTGCTGTCGCCGTTGTCGCTATCCCAGAACTTCCAGCCCCATGGCTCGAAACAATGCGGCCTTGAAGATTTTGAAATCGTACAGGGCGTTGTAATAGGTGGACATGGTCCGGGTCAGCAGGGTCTGCGCATCGAGAACGTCCGTGCTGGTGGCCACCTGCCCCTTGTATCGCTCCTCGCTGATGCGGAAACTCTCCCGGGCCTGCTCCACCGCCTGCCGGACCGTCAGGATATTCTGCTCGGCCTCTTTGGCGTTGAGATAGGCCTGCTTGACTTCCAGCTGCACCTGATCCCGGATCGCCTGCTGCTCGTACCGGGCCTGGATCAGCCGGCTGTGCTTCTCCTCCACGGTATACCGGGTTTTGCCCCATTCCCAGAAGGTCCATCTGGCCACTGCGGTGACGTCCCATGAGGAGGCGTCGTCGATGCCGGACCCTCCGTCCACATCCCATTCCGATCCCCGGCGATAGTAGTTGCCCTGGACATCCACAGAGGGATAATACCCCTGCTTGCCGAGGTCTTTTTCCCGGCGGGCGATATCCACATCCATCCGGGCGATTTTCAATTCCAGCCGGTTGGCTTCCGCCTCGGCCAGACAAAATTCGAGATCCTTGCCGAACGAAACGAGACGGCCGTCGTCTTCCAACCGGGTCGGCGCGTTCACCGGCCGGTGGAGAAGCCGGTTCAGATTGGATTTGGCGATCTCCACCCGGTTGCGGGCGGTGATCAGCGTCTGCCGGGCGTTGGCCAGTTCCACCTCGGCCTCCAGAAAATCATTCAAGGGGGTCATTCCCACCTTGTAGAAATTGTGGGCCGCGTCTTTATGGGCCTCCAGCTGCACCACGGCCTGCTGGGCCACTTCCACCAGTTTCCGGGCCTTGAGAATGGTGAAAAACAGTTCTTTGGCGCCGAAAATGACGTCCTGCCGCTCGACCTGCTCGGCGAGTTCGGCCGCATCCAGCCCGAGTTTGGCGATCCGGAACCGGTTGAGCCGGGAGAAACCGTCAAAAAGGGGCTGATGGATGGAGCCGACAAAGGTGTATTCGTCTTCGGGGACCACAACCCCGGCGCGGGAGGACATATCGATGCGGCTGTACTGGTAAGCGGCGCTGAAGGTCGGGAGAAATTCGCTGCGGCGGATATTCCGGATGGCGCGGGCCGCATCGATCTCCTTTCCGGAGACCTTCAATCCCAGGTTGGCGTCCAGGGCCTGCTGAATGGTCGCCTCCAGAGTGAAGACGTCCGCCCCTGCAACCGGCGCAAGCCCACAAAACATGAACAGAAAAAGACCGGAAAGGATGCGACCGACGCCGGATCGATCGCGGCCGCCGGCCCTGGGATGTTGAAATTTCAAATGATCGCCTCCCGCCTGGAGTTGGGTTGGGGATTGACCCCGTTCGGTTTTGCTGATATGAATCCGTCCGGGTTCAGGGAGTGTCGCCTCCGATTTTCCCTGCTCAGGGCCTCCACTGAAAATCCCATTAACGGCTTCTTCCATGTTCAGTGGAGGCTTTTTTATCGCATTATCCATTTAAAATCAACCATCGAATACACTATGAAAACAGAACTGATCGCGTTGCTCCGGCGAAAATCCTTCCAGTTCACCTCCGAGCCGACGTTCAAACTGGCCTCGGGAAAGATGAGCCGGTTCTACGTCAACTGCAAGCCCACCACTCTGGACCCACGGGGCATGTTCCTCTGCGGCCACCTTATCTTCGGCGCCCTCCGGGGGCTGAACCTCGCGGGCGTCGGCGGCTTGACCTTCGGCGCGGATCCCCTGGCCATGGCCACGGCCTTTGTCTCCGAACTCCAGGGGTCGCCCATGAAAGCGTTTTCCATCCGAAAAACGCAAAAAGACCACGGCATCGTGAAATGGATCGAAGGGGATATGGTTCCCGGCGAGCGGGTGGCCGTCATCGAAGACGTGGTCACCACCGGCGGTTCCACCCTCAAGGCGGTGGACCGGGCCCGGGCCGAAGGGCTGGAGGTGGTCAAGGTGGTCGCCCTCATCGACCGCCAGGAAGAAGGGGGCATGGACCGGATTCGGGAGAAAGTCACGGATGCCGTGGCCCTGATCACCCGGGACGAGCTGCTGCCTCCCGGTTCCGCTGTTCCCTGAGCCATCGGTCGACCCCCGCCGCAAGGGCCGCCCGTTCCCGATCCGACAGCCCCTCCCCATGGAACCGGCCCCGATAATGGATATCCAGCAACGGCAACACCCGCTGGATATCCGGGTCCCTCGGCGCCAGCCGCTGGAGCCAGTGGGACAGGGGTTCCCCGGTTCCCCGCCTGAACCACCGTTGCGCCAGGTAGGCTTCGATCCGATAAAAATCTGAATCGGCCCCCGGCCGGATCTTCAGAACGCGGCGCGTTTCCACCGCTTTCCGCAACCGCCGGTCACCGCCGCGATCCCGATAAAACCGCCGGATCAGCACCAGGCCCAGGGGAATCAGGAGCCAGACCAGGCGCCGTCTGGCCTCCTCCCGCCACCGGAGCCAGGAGATGCGGAACCGGAGCCAGGACCAGAGATCGGACATCAGGGTCCAACCGGCCGCCTCCGATTCGATGCGCGACCAGTCCGGCGGGGTGGCGTCCACCTCCCGCCAGACGCCGTCTATCCAGGCCAGGGCCCAGGCATGGGCATGGCGGTCCCGGACCACGAAACAATCTTCCAGACGGCTGTACTCCTGTACCGAATAGCCCACGGCGTACCGGGCCGGGACGCCGGCGGCCCGCAACAGCAGCACCGTGGCCGTGGCGAAATATTCGCAATGACCGGCCCGGCGCCGGAGCAGAAAATCGGCAAGATCCATGCCGCCGCCCCCCAGGGTCGGGTCCAGGGAATAGGCGAATCCCCTTTCGAAAAACCGGATCACCGCATCGACAATCTCTTCCGGTGATGTGCCGCCGATCCCTTCCAATCTCATGATCCCGTAGAGGGCGTCGGACAGGTTCCCCGGAACCACCCGGTCGCTGGCGTCCGGAGGGCGGTCTGACGAAACCGTCGGATGATGACGCACCGTGTAATCGACCAGGCCGGGGCCCCCTGTGGCCCGAACGGCCCCATAGGCGTTTACCGACAGCCCGTCCACCGGCAGGTTGGTGATCCGGAAGGTCCCTGACGGCAACGGCAGCAGCCCTTCTCCTCTCCTGAGCGGGGCGATCACCGTGGCCGTTCGGGCCGGCGACCGCGACGGCCCCAGGGACCAGTCGCCGCCGCCGAGAGGCCGAACCGGCGCGAACCGGGGTTTGATTGCATACCATCTGGAAAGCCGGTAGGTGTTGTAGCTGGTTTCCCGGAGCAACAGGGGGTCGCCGCCGGGGTCCGGCCCCTCGACCCGGAACCGGATCCGATCCGAGGGCTTGAGCGCCCCCACTTCGCCGATGGCGGTGACCGCCCGGAACGGATCCGTCTCCACCTGAAGATGGGCGAACCACGCCAGCCCCTTCTCCTCGATCATCCCCTGAAGCCGCTGCAATCCGGCCTGGCCGCACCAGCCCACCGCCCCCGCCGTCAGGACCGCCGCTCCCCAGACGAAGGGAGAAAACCGCCGGGACCGGCTCGGCAGCAGACCAACGGCCGCCAGCAGAAGGGCCGCCAGGTAATAGCCCGGATTCCGGACATTGGCGGCGCCGGCCGACAGGATGCACAGGATGCCGTAGGGATAGGTCAGATCGATGATCACAGATCGGTCCTGGTCCTTGTGGCCTTTCCGGAAAATCAGGGACAGGGCCCGGAGATCGACCCCGGCGCCGGTGCTGTAAATCTGGACCAGAAGGAGAGGGAAATAGGCCATGGGAAGCCACTGGATGGCGATGAAAACGATCCTGGCGGCCGCTTCCGTGGCCAGGAGCCACAGCACCATGCCGATGAACACGGTGGTGCAGGCATCGGAAATCCGGTTGAAATCCGACAGGGTCAGATCCCACCGCCGCCGCACAACGCCGGCGCTTTCCACCGCCGCCGCCATCAGGGCGGCCGCCTCCCAGAATCCGGTCTGCCAGCCCCAGAAAAGGAGACATCCCCCCACAAAGAACCGCGGCGGTCTCATGGGCCCCCCAGATCCGCCGCCATGCGGCCGGGCCGGAGTCGGCGGAACCGATCGGGGCGGTCCGCCATGGGACCGGGATCGACCTCATCCACTTCCGTCGCCAGGTAGACCATCACCGGCAGCCCCATGGCCCGGAGCCGGCCCACAAAGGTCCGGCGCGCCGCATCCCAGGCGATGAGGACGCAGATGCAGCCGCTGAGCGCCGCAGCCCGGGACAGCGTCAGGGACGCCAGGGCGTCGAAGGGCTTGTCCCGGCAGGGGCCGACCCCGGCCAGAATCTCCAAAAGGCGATCCGTGCCGGCCAAGCCGCGTCCCGCTGTGAAACAGTATGCTTCGTCCCCCATGAACATGAGATCCAGAAGGGAATCCTGAGGCCCCCCGGCGGCGGCAAAGGAAGCGGCCGCGGAGACGGCCGCTTCAAACACCGGGTCATGTTTCCGCCCTCCGAAGGTGTCCAGCACCAGGGCATGGCGGACGAAAAACTCGTCCAGATATTCCTTGACCACCGGCCGGCCGGTCCGGGCCCAGCTTCGCCAGTGAATCCGGCGCAGGGAATCGCCGGGCCGGTAATCCCGCAGGGAGACGAATTCATCGGATTCCCCTACGGCAGTGGTCAGGGCCACGCCTCCCGACTGATACCGCCGGCCTTCGGGCAGAGTGCGCCCGGTCACCGGATATCGCCGGGGCAGGATGGTCATGGTCTGGGGCGCGTCGACCCGGACATGGGAATAGATCAGTCCCAGCGGATCGGGACGGGCGATGGTCGCCCCCTGGAACCGGAGCCGGCCCCGGGCCGTCGGGACAATCTCCACCGAAACCTCAACGGTTTCCCCTGGCGCAATGTCCGGCAGCGGCGTGGGTCCCGGCGATGAAAACCGGGGCTGTTTCAGGGAAATCAACCACTGCCAGCGGTAAAACCGCACGAACCGGTCGAAGCGGTTCCGTTCCGCCTCTCCGGGTTCCGGCGTCTCCAGGAAGGTCTGGAAGTCCGGGCGCGGATCCGCCATATCTTCAAACAGAAACAATCCCCGCTGGGGTTTCGCGGATCGGTTCTCGATCCGGATATGGTATCCCATGGGCCTTTCCGCCGTGCCGAATCGGGGCAGGCGCCGGCTCACGGTGAACCGCCCCCGGAAAAAGGGAGTAAAGGCAAAGGCCGCCGCCAGAAGGGAGAGCAGCAGCGTGAACGCCTGGAACGCCAGCGTCCGATTGGTGTCCACGCCCACCACCGCTGCAGCCGCCGATGCGCCCAGCACCAGACGGCCGGAGCGGGTGAAACGACGACCCATCCGCTGATGGAAAGCGTAAAATTTTCGAAAGCTAATGAAAAAAAACCGGCGCATGGGCGACGCCTCTTTCCTGAAAAATCCGTTAAAACCTTTTTCTATCACACCATGGCGGCAGCGGGAAAGGCATATTGACAACCCCTCCTTTTAACGATAACAGCTATTTTACCTGAACGAAACATCTACACCGAAAGGAGACCCTCGTTGACAAATGGTCGTCTGCATCCGCTCACCCTTCTGCTGTGGGCGCTCCTCGCCCTGTGGCTCCTGCCCGCTTACAGCGTCGCCAAAGACATTGACGCGAGCCCCTCGCTCAATGTCAAGGAAGAGCTTCAGCTGGCCATCCATCTGGAAGCCGCCCGGTTGACCGGCTGTAAAGTCCCCGCCAACGTCCTGGAAATCGCCAGCACGGTCTTTCACCGCATCGAATCTCCCCCTGAATCCAGCGAGGATTGATGATATGAGCGCCGGTAAAAAACTCGAAGCCGGGTGTATCCTTTTCGTCTCCCTTCTTTTCGGTATGGCCTTCTGGCTGATGAGCGGCGTTTTTGAATACCTGTTCTTCAACCACAATCTGAGCTTTCTCCTCCTGGAAGGTCCGGAAACCTTGTGGGAATCAATTTTTTCCAAAATCCCGCCCCAGTCTCTGTTCGTCCGGATTTCGTTCATCCTGGCCTGTTTATCGGGCGGGGTGTTGACCGCCGTTTTTGTCTATCAAAAGCGAAACAGCGATGAAGCCTTGATGAAGGCGATGCAGGAACAAGCGGATTTGAAGCGCCAGGCCGCCCTTTCCCGGAAAATAGAATTCATGGGGCTTCTGGTCGGCGGCGTGGCCCATGACCTGAACAACATCCTCTCCGGCGTGGTCAGCTACCCGGAGATGCTGTTGAAAGACCCGGCCCTGAACGGCAGCCACCGGCAGTTGGTGGCCGCAACCCTGGCGTCGGGTCAGCGGGCCGCCGCCGTGGTATCCGATCTGTTGACCGTCGCACGGGGCGTGAACAGCAGTAAAACAAACCTGGATCTGAACGCGCTCGTCCGCGAATTTCTGGCCTCCCCTGAATTCGGGGAACTCAGGAAAGCCCATCCCTCAGTGGCCATGGAAACCGATCTGGAGGACAACCTGGCCCGGATCAACGGCTCGGCCCTCCACATCCTGAAAAGCCTGATGAACCTGGTCGCCAATGCCGCCGAGGCGGTCGCCGCCGATGGGGTTGTCCATATCCGCACCGCCAACGAACAGCTGGTCAAGCCCTGGGCCGGATATACTGAAATCCCCCCGGGAACCTATGCGACCCTGTCGGTGTCGGATACGGGCGGCGGAATTTCCGAAGCGGATATGGACAAAATTTTTGAACCTTTCTACACCCGGAAAATGATGGGACGCAGCGGAACCGGTCTGGGCCTGGTGGTGGTCTGGAACATGGTTCAGGACCACGAAGGGTACATCGATGTCGGCAACGGGCCGGAGGGCGCGGACTTCCGGATCTACTTCGACGCCGTCCCGGCTCAAGCGGCCCGGTCCCGCCAGCGGCAGTCCGCGCCGCCTCAACTCGCGGATTACCGGGGCAACGGCGAAAAAATTCTGGTCATCGACGACGAGGAGACCCAGCGGGACATCGCCTGCCGGATGCTCGACCTCCTCGGTTATCAGACAGCAGCCGTGGGCAGCGGAGAAGAAGCCCTGGACTATCTGAAAAGCAATCCCGCGGACCTCCTGGTTCTGGACATGTTCATGAAGGGGGGAATGAATGGCGCGGAAACCTATGAGCAGATATTGGACATCAAGCCCGGTCAGAAGGCGGTCATCGCCAGCGGATTTGCAGTGGATAGGGCCGTCCGGCGCACCCAGGCGGCCGGCGCCGGGGCCTTTCTCATCAAACCCTATTCCATGGAGACCATCGGCCTGGCCATCAGGAAAGAGTTGAGCGGGAATTGAATCGCCCGGGCCAGACGCTCCGACAGAGCGGGATCGGCCGCCAGCATCCGGCGCAAGGCGGCGCTGACCTCCAGTTGAACGCCTTTTCCGGAACGCCCCCGGTTGCAGATATTGTCCGGATGTTCGCCCGCCATCCCCGGGACCGGACAACGGACATGGAATCCCGCCCGTTTGACCCCGGACGCCACCGCCTGCCGGCCCAGTTTGTCCAGGCCCCCGACCATCACGAACGCTGCTCGGGAATCCCGATGACCGTGGATCGCGACCACCACATCGGCCTGCTTCAGGGCCGCCAGGGCCCGGGGTTCGTCAAAGAGATGGCTGGGCATGTGCAGCCGGTGGTTGTCGCGCGCCAGACGCCCCGAGAAGCGATAAAGCGAGAAACGGTCCCCGGCGACGGCTCCCGCCAGACGGCCGGCGCCCGGCTCGATCCGGCCCCCGTGGGGGGCCATCACCAGCACCCGAGACTTTCGGCGTCGCAACTCGATGGTAAAATCCCGGCCTTCCACGGCCCATCCGCAAAGGCGGGCATAGCACGCCCTCAATACACTTCCTCGCAGGGGCCCTGACCCAGCCGGTCCGCTTCCCGGCACAGCCGGGCGAAAACGTCCTTGAGCCGCTCCAGCACCTCTGCCCGGTCCGCCGGCAGATTGTGGTAAACCCATCGTTTGATCCATACTTTGATCTGGAGCAGCTCGGATTCCTGCCGCTCGAAAAAGGTCCGCCATTGTTTCAGATACGGACGATCAGGAGGAGACAACGCTTGGATGCGGCGCTGAAGCGCGTCCAGTTTGCGGGTGTCGATGTCCTGCCAGTCGTCTGCGGCAATCCGGTCGAAGACCTGTTTCAGCGCATTCAGCAGGGCCGTCCGGTAAACCCTGACGGCCGCGACCGCCTTCGTGCTTTCCAGCTCCGCAAGATAGATCGGTTCCCGGCACAGCCGCCGGACCACCCTTCCCGATGGGCCGTGGCGCTGCGCCACATTCGACGACAGAACCGCCGGCAGCGGCGACACCCCTTCCGGCCACGCCCGGTCCGCGAGGTCGAAAAGGTAGTGGTCCTTCAACACCGTGATCCCGTGATTCAGGAGGTTCCGCTGCTGTTGGAAATCCAGACCTTCCAGCATATCGTTGATCACCCGCTCCATCAGAAAGGCGCGTTCGGCGGTTTTCCGGCGGATCTCCTCCAAACCGTCCCGGATCGTTCGCCACTGCTTTTCGTCGTCGATGCCGCTTTCTCCCGATTTCAATCGATTGTGGATGAGGATCAGGGGAATCCGAATCGCTTCGAAATCCGCAACCGTCGGAAGCATGTCCACCAGCACCGATTCAGCGTCGGGATTGGCCGCCAGGGTCATCACCGATTCGATGGTCTGCTGCATGAGGTAGCGTCTGGCGCGAAAATGGTAGGTCGAGCCGGCTTTCCGGGCAAAAGGATGCCCGACGAGGGCGGACCGGATGACGGCCAACCGCTTCCGCAGGTCCCGGGTGATCCGGATTTCAATGTTGTGTTCCTGCCAGGAGCCGACAAAGGCGAGTTCGGCCGCGAGCTGCTCCCCCAGATCGTCTTTCCACCACGTCCGGGCGTCGATCTCCGGCAAGGATTCGGAAAAGGACTGAAAGGTGAGAAGGCTGTCCAACCGGCGGCGATCCGGCGGCTTCGGCGTCTCCAGAGTTTCGGCGAGCTGATCCCGATAGGCGGTTCGCAGGATTCCCAGTTCCTTGTCCAGCAGGCCCATTTTCACCAGAAACCCGGTCCGGATCTCCTGGAACCGGGCCATCTGGATGGGGCTGATCCGTTCGATCTCCCCGGCGCGCAGCATCCGGGCGAGCTTCAGAACGGCCCCGGCGTCCCGCTGATGGATGGCATAGAGGGGGAGCGTGATCAGGATGGCCAGGACCAGGAGCGATGAAGGGATGATGATCAGGAGTTTTTTGGTCATGAGTGTATTCCCGGCAACCGTCTAAAACAGCCCTCTGAGAAACGCCAGAACCATAAAGGCGGTGACGGCGTAAAAGAGCATATCGACCAGCGAGGACGATTTTTTGCCGCTGGAGGATGCTGCGGGCCCGGCCGCGGACCGCTGCCCCTGGCGGGCGTCCTCCGGCCCGATCGCCGCCGCCGCAGCCGGCGCTTCAGATGAGTCCGCCGCCAGCGGGGACCGATCCCCGCCACCCGCGCTGTCGCCGCCGTCATTGACGCCATCCCCGTTCCCCCCATCCACGGACCGCGCCGTGGCGGCCCGGTCGGCGCCGATGGCGGTCACCGACAGTTCCCTGAGCTGCCATCGGGTGGTGATCTTGAGAGGCCCTTCAAATGTGCGCCCTTCAATCTCCCGGGTTTCCCCCGGCTCCAGGTAGACGGCTTCCAGGGGATAGTAGCCCACGGAAAAATCGGTCAGATGGCCGTCCCGGACGTTGACCGCCGCGTTCTGGCCGGACTCGGTCTCCGAAAAAGCCACTTCGGCCTCCAGCGTGTTGTCTTTTTTTTGAAAATTGCGGGCGCTGCCCAGAACGCCGGTGATGCTGGCGCGGTTGTGGGAATCGAGAAGGGGGATGCGGCCGCTGTCGGGCAGGCTCGCCCCGTTGATGAGGAGGATTTCGTTAAGGAAGGCTTTCCGCTCCCAGTCCCAGATCCGGACCGGGTTTTCGGTCACAGCCACCACCCGCACCGACTGCGTATCATCGTCGAACGTGCGGGGCTTCCATGCGGAAATGGCGACGTTCCTGGTGAACATGGCGTCGTTCATAGACTCTCCTGGCGCATCGGTTGAATATCCCGCCGCTTAATCCCGGAGGATTTCGAAGATGTCGAACTCTTCCATGTGGTACTCGGCGTTGGGATAAATCAGAATCTGCCTGCCGATGATCTCCTCCAGGGAACTGATGAGGTGGTCCTCCTCTCCATGGAGCAGGTCGGCGATCTCGGGATTGACCCGGAGCGTCAGTTTCACCCCGCGGATGTCCCGGGAGTCCCTCAGCATCTCACGATAGATGTTGTGGCAGATGGTCTGACGGGAAATGAGATACCCCTCTCCCTCGCAGTAGAAACAGGGTTCGCAGAGGGTCCGGGTGAGGGATCGCCGGACCCGCTTCCGGGTCATCTGCATCAATCCCAGCTCGGACATGGGCAGGATGTGGGTCTTGGATCGGTCCTTTTTCACCGCTTCCTTGAGGGCGTTATAGACCTTCTCCTGGTTCGACTTCTTCTCCATATCGATGAAGTCGATGATGATGATGCCGCCGATGTCCCGGAGCCGGATCTGGTAGGCGATCTCCTTGACCGCCTCCAGATTGGTCTTCAAGATGGTTTCCTCCAGGTTGTGCTTGCCCACATAGCGGCCGGTGTTGACGTCCACGGCCACCAGGGCCTCGGTCTGCTCGATGATGATGTAGCCGCCGGACTTGAGCCAGACCTTCCGCTTGAGCGCCCGGGAGATGTCCCCCTCCAGGTTGTAAGCATCGAAGATGGGTTCGGACTCCTCGTAAAGCGCCACCGAGTCCTTGAGACCGGGCATGAAGGTTTCCAGAAACGACCGGATGGCCTCGTACCCCTTTCGGGAATCGATCACCACCCGCTCCGCATCGTTTAAGAGCAGGTCCCGGACCGCCCGGAGGCTCACGGTCAGCTCCTGGTGGAGGATGGAAGGCGTGGGCGCGGTCCGGAATTTTTCCTGGATGGTCTCCCACAGGTTTCTCAGAAAGGCCATCTCGTAAATGAGCTTCGACTCCTCCACTCCTTCACCCGCCGTCCGGACGATATAGCCCATGTCGTCCCGCCGCAGGCTCATGACCAGGTCCCGGAGCCGGGTTCGTTCGGCCTCGTCTTCGATGCGCCGGGAGACGCCCACATGATCGGAGGTGGGCATCAGCACCAGAAACCGGCCGGGCAGGGAAATATAGGTGGTCACCCGGGACCCCTTGGTGCCCATGGGCCCTTTGGACACCTGAACGAGGATCTCCTGCCCTTCGACCAGAAGATCGTCGATGGGATGGTTCCGGGAGGTCGGCGGCAGGGGCGGGGCCTCTTCCGCCGCCGCCCCGCCGTCCTCCCCGTTTTCTTCAAAAAGCCGTTCGAACAGAGCATCATCGGCGGGCAGAATGTCATTGACGTAAATGAACGCCGCCTGGCTCAACCCGATGTCAACGAAGGCGGCCTGCATGCCGGGCAACACCCGCTGAACACGCCCCTTATAGATATTGCCGGCGATGTCCGCATCATCCCGGCGCTTGATGTAAAGTTCGGCAATGGTGCCGTCCTCCAGGAGGGCCACCCGGGTTTCGTGGTTGGCGGCGTTAATGACCAGCTGCTTGTACATGGCGCTCCATCTTGACCATCCTGGATTGTTTGATCTCCTCTTCGGACATGCCGAAGATCTCCCGGAGAACTTCCGCCGGCCGAACGGTTTTGCCGGGGGCATTGCTGAGGGACAACAAAAGCCGTCCCGCTTCATCGAGATCCATCTCGCGGATCATAGCTTTAAAATCGATCTTTTTCAACTTTCCTTTGCGGTTTGTCCGGGAAACGATCCACGTTTCCCGGTCCAGAAACGCCTGAATCGCGTTCCGGTCAAAAAGCATTTCCGGAGGCGGCGTCACCCGGTACCGGTCGATGCGATCCCCTTCGGATCGGACCTTTCCGGTCCGGGCGGGCTCGCACCCCAGGAGCCGGAACCCCTCCGGCAATTGGGCGCTGAGCCGGCTGACCAGTTCTTCCGGCCGGATCGAAACCGACACCGTCAGGTCAAAGGTTTCGCACCGGCTCTCCAGGCCGATGGGCAATGGGTCGGAAAAAGCGATTTTGGGCATGGGATGATATCCCCGGGAGTATTGAACAGGGACGGCGGCCCGCCGCAACGCCCGCACGAAAATGTTGACCATCTCCAGGTGGCCGAAAAATCGGGCATCCCCCTCCTTGGCAAAGGCGACCCGCACCTTGAAAAAGATGTCGGACGCCTTAATCTGTTTCGGCGCGGGGGTTTCGCCGACGGCCCTTCCGCCGGGATCCATCGCATCCGGTGACCCGATCCGGGGCATGACCGTCTCGAAATCACATACGCCGCAGCCCTGGCAGTCGCCGGACCGGCAGTCGGGGGTGGGCGTCCCCTCAAAGGCCCGGGCCCATTCGGCTTTCAGGAAATCCTTGTCCACAATTTCAACAAGGTCCCACGGAAGCGGCTCGGAGAGATTCCGCGACCGGGTGGCGTAGTCGTCGATATCGATCCCCTCTCGGGCCAGCGCCGCTTCCCATTTCTTAAAGTCGAGATGATCGCTCCACCCGTCCAGGCGGCATCCGAGCCCGTGGGCCGTCGCCAGAAGGGGGGCCAACCGTCGGTCGCCCCGGGCCCACAACCCTTCCAGGAGGCTGACTTTGGGGTTCTGCCATTTCAACCGGACGCCCGGTCCCTTGATCCGTTCCTGGAGCCAATCGATCCGCGCCTTCGATTCCGACAGGGAGAGCTGAGGCGACCATTGAAAGGGGGTGTGGGGTTTGGGGATGAAAGTCCCCACGCTGACGTTGATTTGCCCCCGGCGGCCTTTGGGACCCTTGAGGCGCCTCAGCCGCTCGACCAGATCGACCAGTTCCGCCAGATCCGCCTCCGTCTCCGTGGGAAGACCGATCATAAAATAGAGCTTGATCACCTGCCACCCCAGACGAAAGGCGTTTTCCACCGTCTCCACAATGTCGGCTTCGGTGATGTTCTTGTTGATGACGTTTCTGAGGCGCTGACTGCCGGCCTCCGGCGCGATGGTGAACCCGGTTTTGCGCACCTGCCGGATCAGTTCCATCAACTCGGGGGTCAGGGTGCCGGCCCTAAGAGACGGCAGGGATACGGCCACCCGCTCGGCGGCGCAGCGGTCCATGAGGCGGGCCAACAGAAAAGCGATGGCGGCGTAGTCCCCTGTGGACAGGGACATGAGAGACAGATCCTCGTATCCGGTGGCGGCCAGTCCCCGGTCGGCCAGATCCAGGATATTCCGGGGCGATCGCTCCCGGGTGGGCCGGTAGATCATGCCCGCCTGGCAGAAACGGCACCCCCGGGTGCATCCCCGGGCGATCTCCAGCCGCAACCGGTCATGGACCGGCTTGCCGAAGGGAACCACGGGATTCGTGGGGAAAGGCGCCGCATCAAGATCGTTGACAAAGGCCCGCTGAGTCGATACATAATCGGAATGTTTGGGTAAACGGGATTCGAGATCAGGAATGTAAACGCCCTGAATGTCGGCCCAGGCCGCCAGGAGCCCTTCCCTGCTGTTCGCCCCTTGAGCCTTCCATTCGAGCCAGGCCTCCGTCATCTCCACGACGACGTCCTCCGCCTCTCCAATCACCATGGCGTCAAAAAAATCGGACAGCGGCGCCGGGTTGCAGGTGCAGGGCCCGCCGGCGATGACCAGCGGATGGTCCTTGTTTCGGTCCCGGGCGTAAAAGGGGATGCCGGCCAGCTCAAGAATGGTCAGCACATTGGTGTAATTGAGTTCGTACAGCAGACTGAATCCCAGGATATCGAAGGCGCCCAGGGGCGTCCGGGTCTCCAGGGACGTCAGGGGAAGACCGGCGGATTTGAGCCCGTCCTCCATGTCGGGTGCGGGCGCAAAGACCCGTTCGGCCGCCGTATCGGGGCGGCTGTTGAGGATGTGATAGAGAATCTGGAGCCCGAAATGGGAAGTGCCGATTTCGTATAGGTCGGGGAAGGCCAGGGCGAACCGGAGTTTCACCCGGACCGGGTCCTTCCGGACCACGTTGACCTCTGAGCCCAGGTATCGGCTCGGCTGGCAAACGGTCGGCAAGATGTCTTGAACGCTTTTGATGTTCATGATATATGCTGAAAGATGGTGGTTTTGGATTGTTTTGTCATTCATTTCCGCTCTGAAAATGACGACAAACATCAAATATAGAGCAATTCAGATTAAATGCCAATGATGAACAGAAAAATATGCATTGAAAACCGCCGACGCCGTCGCGCCGCATTGCTATTTGCGACCCTGTGGCTGCTGGTTCATCCGTTTTTCTTTCCGGACCCTTCGGCGGGTTCCAACCGCGAAACGCCCGTGGTCCGCGCGGTCAGAGCCGACGGGCCTGCGGTGGTCAACGTCGGCTCCCGGTATGAAATCCGGCGGAGCCCCTTTCCCGGCTTCCGGATGGACCCCCTGTTCGAATCGTTTTTCCGGGACTTTTTCGAA
>JAABTD010000421.1 GCA_011390065.1 Desulfobacteraceae bacterium | reverse complement strand
GCCGGCGGCGTCTCGGTGTCGGTGTCGGCGTCGTTCGGGGCGTCGTTTTAGAAGAGAAACAAATGCCGCCAAACAAACCACCGATCGCCCGAACGCACCGAGCGCCCTTTAGGGCGGTTCCTTTACTTGCCGGGGGGTTCAGCCCCCGGCAGGCGGCATGCGGCCCTGGCGCCGGGGCTAAAGCCCCCGGCAAAAATGGGAAGCCCCCTGAAGGGGGCTCGAATCTTCTGAATTTTTAACGAAAGTCATGAAAGTGTAACTGGAAAGCCGGCTTATGCTGCTCAAAAAATCCCGCTACAAAACCGCCGAACCCTTCGCCCCTCTCGCCGACGGAACCGAGGTCTTCCCCGGCCTGCGGGCCCGGGAGATCGGTCCGGCCGCAGGGGTGATCGAACATGAGGTACGGTCGGACGACCGCCTCGATACCCTTGCGCGCCATTACTACAACGACGACCGGCTCTGGTGGCGGATCATCGACGCCAATCCGGAGTTCGTGTTCGGGCATGAGGCCCTGGGCGAAGCCATGGCGGGCCAGGTGATCCTCATCCCCAAGGCGAGGGAGTAGGGTCGCCATGGGCTTGATGGATCTTTTAACCGGCAACCTCCGCGCGCCGGCGGAATGCGTGATCGAACTGGACGGCGAGGAGATCGACGATCTCTATCCGGGCTTGATCGAAGCGACGGTGGAGGCCGACCGGAAAGAATGGACCACGGCCACCCTGGTTTTCGAAACCCGTCGCCTGGAGGACGGCGAGTGGACGGTCCAGGACGACGACCGGGTCAAGCCCTGGGTCACGGTCAGGATCACGGCGGTCTTCGGCGATGATCGGGAGGAGGTCATGCGCGGCTATGTGCGGGAGGTGCGGTCCGAATACCCGTCGGATCAGGGATCGGCCCGGGTGACCGTCTCCTGCCAGGACGACTCCCTGCTCCTGGACCGGCTCCATGTGGACCAGCGGTGGGGCGAGGACGCCCCCACCACCGACGGCCAGATCGCCGGGGCCATCGCCTCCCGCCACGGACTGGGGCTGACGGAACCGCCCGATGACGGGATGACGGTCCAGGATCTGAACCAGAACACCACGGACCGGGATTTTTTATCCAAACGGGCCGAGGCCAACAGCTACGAGGTGATCTTCCGGGAGGGACAGATGTATTTCGGCGGCATGCGGCTGGACGCCGATCCACAGCCCACCATCCTGGTCTACGCCGGGCCGGACACCCACTGCATCCGGTTCAGCCTCCGGGACGACGGCCACAAACCCGACCGGATCGCCTACCAGGTGGCCGCCGAGACGGGAACCGAGTCCCCGGTGGAGGAGGTGACGCCCGATCTGCCCCTGCTGGGCAACGAGCCCGCCGACAGCGAAGGCGCCGGGCTCGACGATTTCGTCTGGCGTCCCCAACGCCGGGGCGTGAGCGACGACGCCCAGATGCGGGCCATCGCCCAGGCCCTGGCCAACGAGCAGTCCATGAAAATCACGGCCGAAGGGGAGCTGGACGGCAGCCGGTACGGACATGTGCTCCTTACCGGGTTGCCGGTGGGGGTGGACGGTCTGGGAACCCGGCACAGCGGCGTCTATTACGTGGGCGCGGCCACCCACCGGTTCGACGCCGACGGCTACCGGGTCGACTTCCGGCTGCTGAGAAACGCCTACGGCGACAACCTCCCGGAATCGGGTCATCCCTTAGAGGGAATCATATAGAGGGGATCATTTAAATGGCAAACGGCGCAACGGACATCGCGCGGCAACAGACCCGGCACTACTACGGCAAATACCGGGGCTTTGTAACGGACAATTCGGACCCGGAACAGCGGGGCCGCCTCAAGATCCGGGTCCCCAGCGTCCTGGGGGACCAGGAGACGGGATGGGCCCTCCCCTGCCTTCCCTTCGGCGGCCTGACGGATCAGGGGCTTTTCATGATCCCCGAAGTGGACGCCCAGATCTGGGTGGAATTCGAAGAGGGGAACATCGATCACCCCATCTGGGTGGGCGTCTTCTGGCAGGGAACGGGCGACCCGCCGTCGGAAGCGGCCAAGGACGAACCCACCACCCGGGTGATCAAGACGCCGTCGGGCCACGTCCTCCAGTTCGACGACGCCTCGGGCGAGGAGCAGTTCCGCCTGTTCCATCCGGCCGGCGCCGAGATGATCATCGACTCCCAGGGCACGGTGACGCTGACCGACGCGGCCGGATCCAAACTCACCCTCGACGCCCAGGAAAACAAGGCGATCCTGGAGGACAGCAACGGCAACGCCATGACCATGGAGACCGCCGGCACGACCGTGGAAGACCTCAACGGCAACCGCATCGAGATGGCCGCCTCCGGGATCACGGTCAAGGGGACCCAGATCGTGGTGGAAGGGGTCCAGGTCCACCTCGGCGGCCAGGCCGGCGAACCCCTGGTCAAAGGCCAGACCTTTATGGCCCTGTTCAACAGCCACACCCACGTCTGCACGGCCCCCGGATCGCCGTCCGGGCCGCCGCTGCCGCCGTTGACGCCGGCGGCGATGACGATCAAGACGAAAGGGGAATAAGTGATAGGGACAAAGGGACAGAGGCACAAAGGGAAAAAGCCCCGGAGGGGCGTCACATAACAGTCCAGGAGATCGGAAG
>JAABTD010000420.1 GCA_011390065.1 Desulfobacteraceae bacterium | reverse complement strand
GAGTCCGGGGACGCCGCCCTCCTGGGCCCAGGGCGGCATCAGGGAGAGCAGGCCGGTGGAGGAGCGATGGTAGGGGTATACGTCGCACGTCAAATCCAGCCCATGGGACCGGGCGGATTCAAAAAAAGCGACCACTTCCCCGGCTTTGTTCCAGTTTCTCCGGCCCGCCGCCTTGAGATGGGAAACATGGCTGGCCGCGCCCGAAACCAGGCCGATATCGGCGATCTCTTTCAGGGAAACCAGGAGATCCTCCGCCTCGTTGCGGATGTGACTGGCGTGGAGGCGGCCCCGGGACGCCAGGATTCGGGCCAGCTCCACCAGTTCCGGCTCTTGGGCGAAACCGGACGGCGGGTAGTAAAGGCCCGTGGACATCCCGACGGCGCCCGCTTCCAGGGCCGCTTCCAGGTCCCGTTTCATCCCTTGCAGCGCGTCCGTCGACGGCGGACCGGCCGCGTACCCCATGGCCCGAACCCGCAGAGCGGTATGCCCCACATGGGACATCACCCGCAGCGCCGGTCGGGATTGGTTCACGGCCGCGGCGTAGTCGGCGAAGGAATCGCCGAAGGCTGGGAACGACTCGATGCCGAACTGGGCCGCGACCGCCGCCGACCAGGCCGGCGACGCCGGCGCCAGGGACTCGCCGCAGTTGCCCACCACGTCGAGGCAAACGCCCTGCCGGATGCGGATATCGCCGTCGGGATTGGCGAGGTGATAGGCGTCGGTATGGACATGAAGATCGATGAACCCCGGCGTCAGAACCTGTCCCCGCCCGTCGATGATCCGGGCCGCCGCTCCGGCGATGTCTCGGTCCACAGCTGCAATCCGGCTGTCCCGGACGGCCACATCCTGCCGTCGGCTTTTTTCGCCGCTGCCGTCGATCACGGCCGCGCCTTTGATGATCAGATCGAACATGACTCCTGCCTTCCCTTATTGATAGGCGACCTTGCCCTGTCTCAAGCATTCACTTTGCCACGGAAAACGGGAAATGGGAAGGAGTGTTTTGTCCACGCGGCGCAACATGAATGCTTTTTGTTCTTGCCTGAAGCAGCGATTATGGTAATATGCCCGTCGATTCTGAAAACCGGCCCGTCAACCGAAAAAAAATCAAGGAGAATGGATCATGAAGCGATGCGTGTTGTTGACACTGGCGTTTGTTCTGTTGTTCTCGGCAACCCCGGCCATGGCGGCCCGCAGCGGCGGGACCCTGAATTTCATGGCGCCTTACGGCGGCGATCTGTACGGCCTCGACCCCCACAAATCGACCCGCTATCAGGACTGGCTGGTGTTCATGAACATTCACCGCAGCCTTTACCGGTGGGACCCGGCCACCAGCTCCCCCCTGCCGGATCTGGCCGAAAACGTCGATGTTTCAGACGACGGTCTGGTTTTCACTTTCCATCTGCGGAACAATATTAAATTCCACAACGGGCGGCCCCTGACCGCCGACGACGTCATCTGGTCCTACAACCGCATCATCACCATGAAACCCGCTTCGCCTTCCGCCACCAACATCCGCCCCATCAAGGGCGCCAGGGACGTCGAGGAAGGCAAGGCCGAGACCATCTCCGGCTTAAAGAAAATCGACGATCATACCCTGGAGATCACCATGGAAAACCCCGTGGACATCGCCTACCATCTCTGGCTGCCCGGAACCGCCATCCTCCCCCGAGAGGAAGTGGAAGCCCGGGGCGACGGGTTCACCACCGATCCGGTGGGATGCGGCGCCTTCAAATTCGTCAAATGGGTCAAGGGATCTGAAGTGGTCATCGAGAAATTTCCGGAATTTTTCCTGGAAGGGCAGCCCTACCTGGACAAGGTCGTTTACAAGATCATGGGCGAAGCCGCGTCCCGGGACCTGGCCTTCAAGGCCCAAGAGTTGGACGCCACAATCGTCGGGGCGGTCAACTATCCGGAATACAAGGCGGACCCGGTCATTTCCCAGAACATGATCGAAGTGGCCGAGATGTTCACCCGGCTGGCCGGCTTCAATCCCGAGTTCAAACCCTTTGCCGACAAGCGGGTGCGGCAGGCCATCAATTACGCCCTGCCCACCGACCTGATCATCGAAAAAGTGCTCAAAGACAAGGCATTTCCGGCACGGGGTTTTCTGCCCACCACCTCCCCCGCCTTCAACCCGGACATCAAGAAATACGATTACGACCTGGAAAAAGCCAAGGCCCTCATGAAGGAAGCCGGGTATGAAGACGGATTCGTGATAGAACGGGCCATCGGCACCGCCAACGCCTCCTGGGGAACGGGCATCTTTGAAGCGGCCCTGTCTTATCTCAAGAAGATCGGCGTCACCCTTGAAATTCAGCAGATGGAAGGCGCCGCCATGGCCGAGCGCATTCGGCAGGGGGAATACGATATGTTCATCTGGTCTTTGGAGTCCGGTCCCGACCCCCTGGTGGCCCTGGAACGATGGAAGAGCGACAACGACCAGTCGGCGGGCAATTACGTGAACTACAACAACCCCGAATTCGACAAATACCTGACCCTGGCTGCCGGGGAGCGTGATCCCGACAAAAAGATCGCCCTGATCCAGAAGGCGGAGGCGATTTTCTCCGAAGACGCCCCCATCTGGTTTTTCAACTACAACAAGGCCATCATGGCCCACCATCCCTGGGTC
>JAABTD010000219.1 GCA_011390065.1 Desulfobacteraceae bacterium | reverse complement strand
CGGCCCCCATCGTACTGGCCACCCTCGGGGAAACCATCACCGAGAAGGCCGGTTTGATCAACCTGTCGCTGGACGGGTCCATTTTGCTCTCGGCCATGACGGCGTTTGCCGTGAGTTACGAGACCGACAGCCTGATGATGGGGTTCGCGTCGGGCGCCGCGGCCGGGGCCATCGTGGCGCTGGTGGTGGGCTTGTTCAGCGTCTATCTCAACCAGTCCCAGGTGGCGGTGGGGTTCGTGCTGACGCTGATGACCCGGGACCTGGCCTATTTTCTGGGCAATCCCTACGCCCGCATCCAGGGGCCCCAGGCGGACCATCTGCCCATCCCGCTGCTGACGGAGATACCGTTGATCGGTCCGATCTTTTTCAGCCACAGTTTGCCCGTTTACTTCAGCCTGATCCTCATCGGCTTCTGCTGGTGGTACCTTTATCGCACCCCCCAGGGCCTCCGACTCCGCGCTGTCGGGGAGCACCCCCGGGCCGCCTATGCACGGGGCATCGATCCCCGGAAGATCCAGATGCTCTATGCGCTGGCCGGGGGGTTGCTGGTGGGTTTGGCCGGGGCGGCGTTTTCATTGGCGGTCAAGCCCGGGTGGGGGCGTCCCCAGGGGGCCGAAGGGGCCGGCTGGATCGCCCTGGCCCTGGTGATCTTCGGCGGGTGGCGGCCCATCCGGGCCGCCGTGGGGGCCTACCTCTTTTCCTTTCTCCAGGTGATGGGCATCCATTTCCAGGGATGGTTTCCCTCGGTTCCGGCCCAGGTGTTCCAGGTGGCGCCGTTCCCGCTGATGATCTTTACCCTGCTGCTCATGCACATGGCCCAGAAGGATGCGGTCATCGTCTGGGCCGGGGACCATCCCCTGCGAAACGCCGTCCTCCGGCTTTTTTCAGGAACCGCCCCTACGGCACTGGGGAAACCCTACCAGCCGGAATAGGCCCTTCACTTCAAGTCCTGGATTAGATACCCGAAGGCTTCCAGCCGCTTCCTGACCTTGTTGAGGTCTTTTCTGGGGATCAGGATGTGATAATCCTCGGCCTTGAGGATGTATTTTTTCAGCTCCGGGTCCCGGGCCGCCAGAGAGATGAGTTCCTGGTTTTCTTTCAGCCGGAAGACCGCCATTCCTTTGACCGGAATCAGCGGGTCGACCTTGCCTTCAACGTCGTCCAGGAAATCTTTCCATATTCCCGCGGGTTTCGCTTCGATGTGGCGTGTGAACAACGCCTTTCGCTGCCGGATGTCGGATTCGGTGTTGCAGTCCTTTAAAAACGAGTGAAAGCTGGCCTTGTAACAGTGCTCAGCCACCCGCTCGGCGATCTGGGACAGCGCCATCTCCTTGATGGGGTCCCGGCCGTGGAGATGGATCAGGAGCCGGTTTTCGTCCAGGGAGACCTGTGCCGTCTCCAGGGTTTTTTCCATTGCGTAAGCATCGGACTTGCCGGCGACAAAGGCGCCCAGAGGGGTCAGACGAACGTAGCGGAGCCCGTCATAGATCGAGAGATAATCCTTTCCTGATTGCTGGAGTCGGTCATTGCGGGGCGGATCGTAGGCGATGTCCACCAATCCGAAGGCTGCGAAAAAAAACAGCGACCCCTTGAGCAGCGGTTCGATCACGACGGGGCGGTAAAAGGAGCGCGTGACGTAGATTTTTTGTTCGTGGCCATGGTTTTGGGGGGGTTGAATATAGACATATTGTCCTGCATCGGATCGGTCAATGACGTCCAGATCGACATCCCGGCAGTTGCAATGCTTGAGCAGGGCGTCCACCGGCGTCCACCGGGATTCCGGCAGTGCCTGAAGGATGCTTTTCAGCGACCGCCGCACGGCTTTTTCTTCATCCGTGAGGATGGTCTGGAGACTGTGCCAGATATAGCCCCGTCCTTTGAGATGGGGCAACAGGTCGGCCAGGATAAAGGACTTGAAGGCTTTGCCTTGGAAAAACCCGTCGAAGGCGGCTTTCAGGTCTTCCGGGGTTTCGATGTCCAGATCGGTCTTGCTCCCGGATGCGAGAAATTCCGCCGCCAGGCGGCTGCGCAGGAAGTCGAGGTCCCGGTCCACATCCGGGTAGAACTCCTGAATGCCGCAGGTTTCGACCATCTGTCGCAACGGCGTCTTGAGCAGCTTGTTGCCGGTTTTGGAATATTTGAGATTTCCCTGACGAATATAGGCGCCGATGACCTCAATCCGGGTGAAGATGCGCCCTTCGTCTGAAAAGAAAAACGCCGTTTCTTCGATCGTCTCCTGCCCTTCGAGATGGTATTCCGGCGGCGGGGTCAGGTGATTTTTAAGCGCATCCCGCAGGGTGTCGGGGAGATTGAAGAACACCCGGCAACGGTTTTGCCAGCTGGATCGCCAGTCGTATTCTTCGAAGAGCGGCAAAATGAGATAGGCGTGATTGAAGTGTTCGACTTCCGGCTTGCGGCCGCGGGGCAGGCCCTCCCGGATAACAGGGGGGTCCAGGTTCTCGAATGCGGCAATTTCTTGGGATTCGCCTTCCCAGACCAGCGTCCTGAGGATGGTTTTCACTCCCTGGGGCATTTGTTCGTACAGAAGATCGAACCCTTTTCGTGTGGAAAAGGTTTTTCCCAGGGCTTTGACCAGGTGATGTTTCCGGAGTTTGTCGACCGAGAACCCGCCCTCAGCGCCGAACTGACGGTCATCCATGAAGTGGGACAGGTAAGCGGTGTAGAGGATTTTGAGCACATTGAAGCTATAGCTCTGGTCAATGGCCGCTTCGATGGGGGACAGGGCCGCGGCGGTTTTTTTAGGGGGCATGGGCATTTTTCCGGCACGGGCTCGGTGACCGGCGCGAATTTTCGCAACAGCCTCCCGAACCAGCGGGTTTGAATCGGTTTCGAGTTTTTCCAGGATTTGCCGGGCCCAGGGGGCATCGTGAAGGCCGATGGCCCGGGCCGCGTAAACCCTCACGCTGGGACTTTTATGCTGGACGGCGGCGCTCAACAGGGATTTGACCCCCGGATCATCCGGATCGATGGCCCCGGCGGTCAGGACCTGATTGGCCACGAACTGCCACGGCGCCGCCTCCTTCGGAAGCGTGGCCAACAGGGGAAGGAGGGGTTTCCCAACCGTCAGGCAGGCTGTATGGGCAAGGTGACGGACGTCTGAGTCCAGGGGGTGGCCGTCCATGTATCCCAGATGGTCCACCAGTCGCCGCCGGATGGACGCCAGATTTTCCGGTCCGGTTCGCCCCAGCCGCGCTTCCGCTTCGGCATACCGGAAAAGGACGGTCATGCGGCGGACGAGATCCGCCTCCGGCGAGAACGATTCGATAAAATCCCGGGAACTCCAGTTGCCCAGCGGCGCCCGTTCGGCATGGCGTTTGAAGATCTCCAAAGCGCAGCCGGAGCAGATGCACATATTCTCCGTTTTGTAGAACGGCGCCCCGACGGGGGACAACCGGCAAACCGTGCAGGTCGATTTGGCCAGGGACCAGCTGTCCTTGTTCTGGAGCCTTTCCAGATGGTCCTGAAACTTTCTGGCCTTGACCTTGGCCCTGATGTTGATTTTCCCTCTGGCCATTTGCCGGTTACGCCCCCAGAATGAAATCCACATCCCCTTCGTCCAGGGATTTGATGGCGGCCCCGTCGCTGGCGATGAGGCTGTCGAAAAGCTCGCGCTTTTTTTCCTGGAGTTGGAGAATTTTCTCCTCGATGGTGGACCGGGTGATGAGCTTGTAGGCGAAAACGGTCTTGCTCTGGCCGATCCGGTGGGTCCGGTCGATGGCCTGGTTTTCCGCTGCCTTGTTCCACCAGGGGTCGAAGATGAAGACGTAATCGGCGGCGGTCAGGTTGAGGCCCAGTCCGCCGGTCTTCAGGGTCATGAGAAACACCCGGACGGACTCGTCCTCCTGGAACCGCGTCACCAGTCCCTGGCGGTCCCGGGTGGCGCCGGTCATGGCCAGGTATTCCAGCCCGGCGGCCTCCAGATCACCGGCGATGCATTCCAGGGCGTGGAGATAGTTGGCGAAAACGAGCACCTTGTGGTCGTTGGCGGCCAACTCCTCGATATAGGCCATCAGAGCGTCCCGTTTGGGAGACCGGATGGCGTCTTCGGACTTGGCTTCCGGGATGGCCGCGATCTGCCGCAGTTCGCCCAGGGCCTGGAGGATGAAGAACTGGGATTTGGCAATGCCGTTCCGGGCGATCTGATCATGGATGGCCGTCTGGTAAAATTGCCGGCGCTCTTCGTAAAAGACGCGCTGCTCGTCGGACATGTCCACGTAAATCGTCTGCTCCATCTTGTCCGGCAGGTCGTCCAGAACGTCTTCCTTGAGCCTCCGGAGAATGAAGGGGTAGATTTTCTTTTTCAGTTCCGTCAGCGCCGCCTTGTCGTTGTTTTTCTGGATGGGGGCGGCGTAATTCCGCGTAAAGGCCTCTGCCGATCCGAACATGGTGGGATTGAGAAACCGGAACAGGGCATACAGTTCCCCCAGATGGTTTTCGATGGGGGTGCCGCTCAAAGCCAGCCGCTGGTCGGCCGTCAGCAGCATCACCGCCTTGGAGGTCTGGGCGTTGATGTTTTTGATGTGCTGGGATTCGTCCAGGATGACGCAGTGAAAGGGCGTTTTCCGAATGGTCTCGATGTCGTTTCTCAGGGTGGCGTAAGTGGTCAGGACGATGTCCGACGCCAGGGCGGCTGAAAAGTCCCGGTCCATGCCGTGATGGATGGCGGCGCTCAACTGGGGCGCGAACCGGGCGATTTCGCTTTCCCAGTTGAAGAGCAGGCTTTTGGGCATCACCACGAGGGAGTTTTTCGCCTCGCCGGGGTAGACGGCGGCCAGCAGGGCGATGGCCTGGAGGGTCTTTCCCAGTCCCATGTCGTCGGCCAGGCATCCGCCCAGCCGGTGTTGATGAAGGTAGCGGAGCCATTTGTACCCCTGCTTCTGGTAGGGCCGCAGATCGGCTTCGAGATCAGGATAGCGGTACTTGGAAGAGGGCAGGGCGTTGAACCCCATGAAGATCTCCCGGGAGGCGGCAAATGATTGCTCAGCGGTTTTTTCATCGATGAGTTCTTCCACCGCCGGCAGGTCGAAGAACGACATCTTGACGCCGTCCTTGGCCTTCTTGAAGATCCGGTCAAGCCGGTCCATGTACTGCTGATGGACCAGGGCCTGGGTGCCGTCTCCGAGGGTAATGTAGGCGTGTTTCCGGTACTGATTCAGGGCGGAGAACAAGGGGATCGATTCCCCTTCGATCTCAAGGCTGGCGTCCCCTTCCAGGAAGTCGATGCCGTGGGAGAGGGACAGGTTGAGCCGGGGCGATACGGCCCGGACCTTGTAGCTTTTGAGTTTTTCCGCGCCCAGGATGGCGAACCGGCCCATGAGTCGCGGCAGTTCGGCCCCGATGAAAGCCCGCGCCAGGCCTTCTTCGACGATGAACAGGTTGTCTTCCGCATAGTAGCCGGCCCCGTTGTTCAGCTTCCGGCGATGAGATTTGATCAGCTTCTCGACGGTCTTGATGTCCGAACCGATTTCCTCGTGAAGCAGATCGCTCACGGTGATCCGCTTTTCCAGGTCGTTGACGGCGGCCACCCGGGTCACGTCGTAGGCCTCGAAGAAATCGGGATCAAAGTCGCCCAGGGAGACCCCCAGCCGCAGGTGGAGCGCGTTTTCCGGATCGATTTTTTCAAAAATCAGCGTCGGCTTCGTCCGGCGGGGTTCGCCTTCCACCACCCGGTAGCCGTCCAGCCGCACCGAAATGTCGCCCAGGTAAGTGAAGAGCAGGGACAGGTATTTTTCAAAGTTTCCCGGCAGAATCCGGGTCTGGAACAGCCGCAGCTGATCGTAGTTTTCGCTCAAGGGGCGAATGGGATGGATCGTATCGCCGGTGAAGGCATGGCTTTCATTGAGCAGGATTGGATTTTCGATGCGTTCTCCGCCGTGGGACAGCAGCGCCCGGGCGCTGTAAATCCCGTTTTTTTCCTCGATGACCAGCCGAAGCCGGGCTTCTTCTTCGGCGAACCGGATGGGCTGAAAGGCGGTGTTCACGAACTGGTCGCAATGGCGGAGCCGCCATAGAAGATGCTCGTTATCGGCCAGATAAATCCGGTCCGACGGCCGTTCCCAGTCGATGCGAAAGCGGTTCCGCTCCCATACGGCTTCGATGGACTTGAGCAGGTCCCGGGTGGCGCCGTTGTAGAATTCGTGACTGGGAGACGCTTCTTCTCCTTTGCTGTTGACGATCTTCAGGTAGGGGCCCACCTCGTCGAAATCGAGTTGAAAAAAGACCGGGTATCCCCCGTTCTTCCGATGGATCAGGGGGCGGTTGCGTTTGAGTTGTTGGAACAGGTCCGTGCCTGTTTTGGTCATGGGTGTGGCGTCCTCGGTATGGGGTTTGCGCTTCGATGCCCTATAAATTCCATAAAATAAGTATCACGGAAAAATTTTCAAGAATGAAAAGGGGTCCGAAGGGGATTTGCGGGTTGAAATGACGGAAACGATGGTTATTGTATCATCATAGAAGGGGCGGCGCACATGCCGGCTTCTGCGCGTAAGCCCCCTTCGCTGCCCGTGAATTGACAGCGATCCTAGATCCGGGCAGTCAAAGTTGGATCGCCCCGATGCCGGGGGGCCGCGGCCCCCCGATCGGGTTATTTTTTGCCCTCGCCGAAAAAAACATTGATATTGCCCCATGATGCCCACCTGGCTCATTCTCGCCCTGCTCACCGCCTTTGCCACCGCATCCCAGGACGCCTGGACCAAGAAATTCTTCTCCCACAAAAGTCTTTGGGAGATGGCGACATACCCGCTGATCTACTGCCTGCCGCTGCTGCTGGTCGCCGTTTTTTTCGTGGAGGTTCCTCCTCTGGATGTCACCTTCGCCTGGTGCTACGCGGCCAGCCTTCCTTTGAACGGCGTGGCCATCATGCTCTACATGCGGGCCATCCGAACGTCGCCGCTCTCTTTGACCCTGCCGTTTCTGGCGTTTACGCCGGTCTTCATGATCCTGACCGGCTATCTCGTGCTGGGAGAACGGCCCGGGCCGTTGGGCGTGGCCGGCATCCTGATCATCTGCCTGGGCGGCTACATCCTCAACATCGATCCGGATGCAAGCCGGGGCCGGCGTTCTTTGCTGGCCCCCATCCGGGCCGTGGCCCGGGAGCCCGGCTCCTGGACCATGATCATCGTGGCCTTCATCTACAGTTTTGCGGCGGTGGTGGGCAAAAAGGCGATCCTCCATTCCTCGCCGCTTTTTTTCACCCTCTATTTTTTCGCCCTGTTCAATTTCCTGATGATCGCGCTTTTCCGGAGCATGGGAAAGATCCGCATCCGCTCGATGCTCGCCGACCCCGGAAAGGGGTTCATCGTGGGCGGTCTCATGTTCCTCCACGCCTACTGCCACGCCCTGGCCATCGCCATGACCCAGGCCGCCTACATGGTGGCGGTCAAGCGGATGAGCATCGTCTTCGGGGTGCTCTACGGTCGGCTGATCTTCCGGGAGGTCAACATGGTCTTCCGGCTGGGCGGGGCGGGCTTGATGGTGCTGGGGACGGTGCTGATCACCCTTCAGTCCTGAGACCGCGGCGGCGTCGCCCCGGCCAACCGCCTCAGCAGCTCCGGACGCCGGTTGGGCAGAAAATAGCGCATCCGGTGGCTCCGCACCGCTTCCAGATCCGCCCCCGGAAGATCGACCACCAGCATGTCGTCTGCTTCGCACAGCAGCCGGTCCATCACCTGACCGTCCGGCCCGATGGCGACGGCCACGCCCGGAAAGATCAGCCCCCGGCCGTTTTCCCCCACCTGGTTGGCGGCGATCACGAAAAGCCCGTTGTCGAAGGCCCGGGCCGTGAGATGGCGCATCCAGGAATCGAATTTTTCCCGGGGCGTTCCCCGGGGCGAGGCATGGGGCATGAAGACGATGTCGGCCCCGTCCAGGGCCATCAAGGTGGTCAGTTCGGGAAAGTGGGCGTCGTAGCAGAGCTGGATGCCGAAGGTCGCACCGGCGGCTGTGAAAAGGGGGACGGCGTTCCCGGCGGTGAAGCGACGCTTTTCGGGTGGGCCGATGTGGAGCTTTCGGTAAATGTCCCATGAGCCGTCCGGAAAGGCGACCAGATGACTGGCGTAGATCCGACCGGTCGGATCCTGTTCGGCCAACCCCGCCAGGACGATCATTCCGTGTGTTTTGGCCCATCCGCACACCCGGTCGGCAGCCGGTCCGGGTATGGGTTCTGCGATTTCATGGCCGTCGGCGGCGGCATAACCCGTAATGCTCATTTCGGGAAAGACCACGATGCCGGCGTCCCGCTCCCCGGCCCGCTGGACCCATTCCGCCATGCGCGCCAGGTTGCCCTCCGCATCCCCGACCGCGGCCCGGCAAACCACCGCGGCAACCCGAATGTCTTTCACCCTTCCGGCCTAAACGTCGAACTGGGCCCGGATCTTGAACACCTTGGTCGCGGGCAGGTTGAGGATGTCGGGGACCCCGGTCTCTTCGGCGATCTTCGCCAGGTTCGCTTCGATGTCTTCCATGGAGGGGGCGATGAAGGTGAACCAGACGTTGAAGTGGTTGTCCCGCTGGTAGTTGTGGGTGACGCCGGCGTATCGGTTGACGGCCTCGGCAAAAAGCGACACCTTGTCTTTGGGTACCTTTGCCGCGCAGAGCGTAGAGACGTAGCCCAACTTGTCCGGGAAGAAATTGCCGCCGATGCGTCGGATGATTCCCGCTTCCTTGAGCCGGGCGACGCGGCGCAGCACATCGTCATGCGTCAGGCCCAAATCTTCGGCCACGGCGCGGAACGGCTCCGGCGTGATGGGAAAGTCGGACTGGATGCGGTTTAAGATTTCCCGGTCGGCGTCATCCTGGATGGGCATGGGGCGGTCTCCATTGTCCGTGCCGTCCGTGACAGTCCTTGTCTGTCCGTGTTCGTCCGTGTTTTCCGTGTCTTTCTGTGTTGACCATCAAAAACACAGACGGACACGGACAGACAAGGACGAACACGGACGAGGTGGACAGGTG
>JAABTD010000419.1 GCA_011390065.1 Desulfobacteraceae bacterium | reverse complement strand
GGTGACGCCGGCGGCGGTGAATTCGGTGCGGCCGAGGGCGGCGGGGAGTTCGGCGCCGGCGAAGGCGGTGGACTGGACATCGCCCTGGAGGGCGACCTGATGGATGTGGACGAGATGAAGGAAGGGCCGGCCCCCGGCGGCGGCATCACCCAGGGGCTCACCTTCGGCGGCCATCTGAAGTTTTATCTGGCGGATCGCTCCGAAGGCGAACGCAACGGCATCGATCAGAACAACAATCTCTCCGCCGGGGTTCACAATCTCTTCATCTATATGACCAAAAGCCTCAACGACTGGCTGCGGATGGACGTCCAGACCAACACCGGCGTTACCTCCGGGGCCACCCCGCGACTGGGCACGGACATCAGCCGGGATTCCAATTCCGACATCAACACCAAAATCTCCGAGGCCGCCATGGCCGGACTGCTCCCCTACGGGATCGAGTTCCGGGCCGGGCTCTTCGATCCCCTCTACTCAGAGGAATACGCCAAGCAGCTCTGGTGGCACCAGCAGTACCACGGCAATAACGGCCTGCTCCGGCTCCAGGAATGGCACGACATCGGCCTGGAAGTCTACCGGAACTTCGACCTGGGCCCGGTCTCCCTGCCCGCCTATTTCTATCTGCTAAACGGCGACGATTCGTCCACCTTTATCCTCGATTCCTACAACTACGTCGACAACAACGGCGGCATGTCGGGGCTGGTCCACATTGCGCCGGAATTTCAAGTGCCCTTTCTCAGCCGATTCCGGCTCATGGGTTCCTTCGGCTACGGCAAATGGGACCGGGAGGACGAGAACGACGCCTACAAAACGGCGCTGGGCATCGACATGGGACTCAAGAACGTCACGCTCATGAGCGAATACATGTACAAGAAATTCGAAGACATCCCCCTGACGGGCACGGGCGTGGCCGACGGGGAGCAGGAGGGCTACTACATCAAGGGCCTCTGGGACATCACCAGCAAATGGCGCATGGTGGCCAAATTCAGCCATGCGGAACTCTACGAGGTCCAGGACACGATGCTGACGGACACCTACGATTCCTACAGCTTCGGGATCAACTACTTCGTCACGGACAGCTCCACCATCATGCCCCAGATCTCCTACACCGACGCGGACCGGTCGGACGGTTCGGAGGAGCTGGAATACTACCGGTTCACCCTGGGATGGCGGACCACATTCTAAATGCGAGCGACTCTTGAAACATCTCAAAGCGGTTCTCTTTCTGACAGCGCTCATCGTCGCCGGCCTGTTCTCGTTTCGCACCTACAACGCCCGTCGGTTTCATCTGGAACAGGACACCCGCTTCCTGATGGACACTTACGTGACCATCTACGCGGTGGGGCCGGCCGCCGACACGAAACCGGCCATCCGAAAGGCTTTTGACCGAATGCAGGCTGTGGACGAGAAATTCAACATCCACAACCCCGAAAGTCCCCTTTACGGCTTCAACGAGGAGGGGACGCCCATCACCGATCCGGAAATCCTGGCGGTGACCCGCTTGGCCCTTGCCGTGAGCCGGGAGACGGAGGGCGCCTTCGACATCACCATCTCCCCCCTGATCGATTTGTGGGGGTTTTACGGCGAAGACCCGGCGGTTCCCGACGACGCGGCCATCGACGAGACGCTGGCCCGGGTCGACTACCGCCAACTGGCGTTGGCCGACGGCGCGTTGCGGAAGCGCCGTCCGGATCTCCGCATCGACCTGGGCGGCATCGCAAAGGGATACGCCATCGGAGCGGCGGCCGAGACCCTGAAGGAGAACGGCGCGCCATCGGCCCTCATCGACGCGGGCGGGGATGTCTACGCCATGGGGACCAAAGGCCAAACCCCGTGGAAGGTGGGCATCCGCAACCCCCGGGGGGACGAGATCCTGGGGTATGTGGAAGTGACGGACCTGGCCGTCATGGGGTCCGGCGATTACGAGCGGTTCTTCATGCACGAGGGCCGCCGGCATCACCACATTCTGGATCCCCAGACCGGTTACCCCTCGGACGGGGTGATCGCCGTCAACCTGTTCGCCGCCGACCCGTTGACGGCCGATGTCTGGTGTACGGCGGTGTTTGTACTGGGGCCCGAAAAGGGCCTGGATATCGTAGAGAAAAAAGCGGGCATGGAAGCCATCGTGATCGCCGATACCGGAGAGAAGCGCCTGTCTTCCGGCCTTCAGCGGTTGCTCAAGGATTTGCCCCAAACCGAGTGAAACCTGAAAAAGGAGGATGTCATGATGAAAAAAGCGATAACGATCTCTGCGCTGACGCTGTTCTGCATGGGCTTTTTGGCGGCCGGTCCGGCCGGGGCGTTCCAGCTGCTGTCCAAAAAGGAAGCCCTGACCACCATCTTCGGGGAAGACGCGAAATTCTCCGTCCAGACCAAGACCCTGGAAGGGGACACCCTGGAGCGGGTGAAGGAGCGGCTGGGGGGCAAGCTGGTGGATATCCAGGAAGGGTCCGAGTCGGCGGAGGTCGCGGCCCAGAAGGAGGTCACGTTTTATTTCGCCATCCGGAACGGCAAAAAGATCGGCGTGGCCATCATCGACGTGGAACCGGGCAAATGGGGGCCCGTGGAATTCATCATCGCCATGGACTTCAAGCCCACGGTGCGGGTGGTCAAGGTCATGAGTTACCAGGAAAAGCG
>JAABTD010000218.1 GCA_011390065.1 Desulfobacteraceae bacterium | reverse complement strand
TAATGTCTCGGCAGATGCGACTGCAGCACTGACAGGTCTGGGGGTCACAACTGAGGACGTGACCCCCCTTGCAATCTCAAGCGTCTGGTTCGACCCCAGCGGTGATTTTTGCGAAGATGAGGTTAAATTTTATCCAACCACGGATTCTTGTGCTGGTTGGCATGGGTTTGAGCATGGCCATAATGCCAGCACCATTGGGAGTTTGCTGGAAGGCATGTACGATGATAAAGATGGGGATGGTGATCCAGACGATCCAGAAGACCCTACCTTCACTTTAACGCCAGATGGTGAAATAGATATGATGGGCGGAACTACTGCTACTCTTTTTGCGCCTTTTGAAAATGCCTTTCAGATTTTTGGGTACGATGTAAAAGAAGATCCCCCAGGCTCTGGCAATTGGGTCCCAATCACTGACGTCAATGGAAATCCGCTTTCCGATGCAACAGGGACGGGCGAAGAAACGCCACTTGATGCAGACCCGGACACTGCAGGGGTTCAGCTGTTTTACTGGGATGATCCTCGAACTGCAATTGACGAAGGCGACCCCAAAAAAACCCTACCAGAATTTCTCATTACCAAAAACAAACATGAATGGCCCACATTGCTGGTTGTATACGATAATACAGAAGCTGGAGATGTGCCCGGAGCTTGCGGCAACCCATCGGGAGAGCTACCAGTGGTCGGGTACGCGCCCATTGTCATAACGGAAGTAGTGGGTCAGCCGACAGGCGTTATCAGAGGCCATGTCACATGCGGAGCCATTGAAGCAGGGCGCGGCAGCGGCGGCTCGTATTTTGGCGCTTTAGGCAGTATACCCCAACTGGTTGAATAGATGTGGTTTTCGAGAAAGAAAGACATCCAAGGGATTCATCAAAAATATTAGTAATACCTAAGAAATATTAATAATACTTTAAAGAGGCAAATCTATGCCTGATCACATCATCCGCGTAAACATCGAAACCCACACGCCGGGCCTCGGGGATCAATTCGCCGACATCCTCCGCTCCATTGACGGGATGCTCATCCAGCCCCGGGGCGACACCCATCGCCCGGACCTGCTCATCTATGAAATGGGCGAGGACATTGAAAGCGATTTCCAGACCATCGATTCCCTGCTGGAAAGCAACACCGTCGGCGATGTCATCCTGACCGCCGCCACCATGGATTCGGTCATGTTGCTGCAGGCCATGAAAACCGGCGTCAAGGAGTTTTTCAGCCAGCCCGTCAACGAAGAAGAAGTGCGGGAGAGCATCGAGCGCTTCCGGGAGCGCCTTCGGCAAACCCGGGGCAGGGAGGGCGTTAAAACCGGGCGCATCATCAATGTCATGGGCAGCAAGGGCGGCGTGGGCACCACCAGCGTCGCCGTCAACCTCGCCGCCAGCATGGCTCAGGGTGAATCCGCGCCCTCCGTCGTGCTGGTCGACCTCAACCTTCTGTACGGCGAGGTGCCGCTGTTTCTCTCCTTTAACCCCACCTATGACTGGGGCACTCTCACCAAGAACATCGCGCGCCTGGACGCCACGTATCTGACCAACGTCCTGGCCGCGCCGGTCCATGGCGTCCACATTCTGCCGGCCCCCAGCCAGATGAACGGCTATGAACTGCCCAATCCGGAGGTGCTCGAGCACCTGCTGGGATTCATGAGGGGCTTGTTCGACTACATCATCATCGACGCCGGTCAATCCTTCAACGACCTGTCCCTGAAGTCCGTTGAGATCTCGGACCACATTCTGCTGGTCTCCGTCCTGAGCCTGCCGTGCCTGGCCAACACCAACAAACTGTTCCGCTCCCTCTCCGACATGGGCTATCTGCCCAGGGGCCGGATCAAGGTCATCATCAACCGGTATTTAAAAAATTCCGACATCACCCTCAAGGACGCCGAAGACAGCATCTCCGAGCCGGTTTTCTGGACGGTGCCCAACGATTACCGCACCAGCATGGCCGCCATCAACCAGGGGGTGCCGTTGAGAGCGATATCAGCGGACGCGCCCATCTCCAAAAGCCTGATGGGCATGGCCGCGGAACTGGCCGCCGGCGATGAGGGAGATGCCGAGAAGAAAAAGAAAAAGGGCTGGTGGCCCTTTTCGAAAAAATAGACTCATTTTCATAACTACGGAGAAAGGGAATGCCGATGTTGCGTCCGAAGGCACAAAAGGCCGGCGGAGGAAGCCATTACATACCGGAAGAATACTTCGACCTGAAAACGCGGATCCATGATCGCCTGCTGGATATGCTGGACCTGTCGCTGATCGAAACCCTGGACAGGGATGCCCTCAAGGCCAAGCTGAGAAGCATTCTGGAGGAGATCATCCGGGAAGAAATGCGCACCGTTCCGCTGAACCTGACGGAAAGGGAACGGCTGTTCCAGGAAATCCAGGACGAAGTGACCGGCCTCGGTCCCCTGGAACCCTTTCTTCAGGACCCCTCCATCTCCGACGTGCTGATCAATACCTACAATCAGATCTATGTGGAGCGGTTCGGCAAGCTGGAACTGGCCGAGGCCCGGTTCAAGGACAACCGGCACCTGAAGCGGATCATCGACAAGATCGTCACCGCCGTGGGCCGGCGCATCGACGAATCTTCCCCCATGGTGGACGCGCGCCTGCCGGACGGCTCCCGGGTCAACGCCATCATTCCCCCGCTGTCCATCGACGGTCCCATCCTGTCCATCCGGCGGTTTTCCGTGGATCCGCTGGAGATCAAGGACCTGCTGACCCTCAAGACCCTGACCCCGGAGGTGGCGGAAGTTCTCAAGGGATGCGTGAAGGCCCGGTTGAACATCCTCATTTCCGGCGGCACCGGCAGCGGCAAGACCACCACCCTGAACGTCCTGTCCCGGTTCATCCCCGACGGCGAACGGATCGTCACCATCGAGGATTCGGCGGAACTCCAGCTCAAGCAGAACCACGTGGTCCGCCTGGAAACCCGTCCTCCCAATGTCGAGGGCAGGGGCGAGGTCACCCAGCGGGACCTGGTGCGGAACTCCCTCCGGATGCGCCCGGACCGGATCATCCTCGGCGAGGTCCGCGGCGGGGAGGCCTTTGACATGCTTCAGGCCATGAACACCGGTCACGAAGGGTCGCTGGCGACCATCCACGCCAACACGCCCCGGGACGCGCTCATGCGGTTGGAGAGCATGGTGGCCATGGGCCAGATCGACATCCCCACGGAATTCATGCGCCGGTTCATCGCCTCGGCCATCGATGTTGTTCTTCAGGTCACCCGGTTTTCCGACGGGACCCGGAAATTCGTCAGCATGCAGGAGGTCACCGGGATGGAGGGCAACGTGCTCACCCTTCAGAAAATATTTTCCTTTGAACAGACCACCGTCGACAGCAAGGGGCAGGTCCGCGGCCGGTTCAGGTTCGAAGGGGTCCGGCCCCGGTTCCTGGACAAATTCCACGCCGCCGGCCTGGATTTGTCGCCCGACCTGTTCGACCCATCCAAAACCCTTGAAATTTAACTTTAAAGGGATCGCATGAGTCCTTTTGCTTTTACGCTCGTTATTTTTTTCCTGCTGCTGACGGTTTCAGGACTGGTTTTCTATGCCGTTCTGGCCCTGAGGGACCCCAATCGCATGGCGCTCCAGCAGCGGATTGAAAGCTACGCGGCCGCCACCTACCTCAGACAATCGGATGATATTTTACGAAAAAAGCGGGTGATGAGCGATATTCCGGTTTTGAATCTCATTCTGATGCACCTGCCGGGCATTCAGCGACTGGACACCATCGTCCGCCAGGCCAAAGTCCCCTATCCGCTGGGGTTTTTCCTGTTGCTGTCCGCCGTCATGGGACTGGCGGGGTTTATCGCCGGCATGTTTTTTTTGAGGCAGGGCTTTTTCGCGGCGCTCATTGCGCTCTTCTCAGGCGCCACGCCGTTTTTCGTGCTTCACGTAAAAAAAGATTTGAGGGTGAAGAAGTTCCGGAGGCAGTTGCCCGAGGCCCTGGATCTGATCGCCCGGGCCCTGCGGGCCGGTCATGCCTTTACCAGCGGATTGCGGCTGGCGGCCGATGAATTCGATGAGCCGCTGGGTCCTGAATTCAAGGAGACCCTGGAAGAAATCAATTTTGGCCTGGGAACGGCGGAAGCCCTCCGCAACATCACGGGCCGGATCGATTGTCAGGACCTGAATTTCTTCGTGGTCTCCGTCATTTTGCAGCAGGAAACCGGCGGGAACCTGGCTGAAATCATCGAAAGCATCGCCCACCTCATTCGTGAGCGATTCAAGTTTCAGGACAAAGTGCGGGCACTGTCTGCAGAAGGCAAATTGTCGGCCCTGGTGCTCATCATGATTCCGATCTTTCTGCTGTTGTACCTGCGGATTACGAGCCCGGCCTACATCGGCGTGCTGTTCACCGAGGAAGCCGGCCGTCTGATGCTGGGGTTTGCCGGCGTCATGATGGTGTTCGGCATCCTCGTCATGAAACGGATCATCAACATCGACTACTGATCGTTTCCGGAAGGGCGTATGAGCGTATTTTATGATATCCCGATTCTGATTCCGATTCTGACCTTTGTGGCGATTTTTCTATTCGTGATCGGCGTCAACCGATATTTCCGGATGCTCGCCCGGAAAGGGGCGATGATCGACAAGATCCGGGAAGCGGGTGAAGGAACCCTCCGGGTCTATCGGGACCCGGCCCTCATTGAAGCCGAGGAAAAGGCGGAAAAACGCCCGAATCCGTTGATGAACCTGTTCAGCTTCATCGGAACGCGTCTGGTCAGCGGAAAAGACGAAAAACAACGCGCGGACGCAACCTCGGGGCGGGCCAAATTTCTCAACGCCGGCATACGCCATCCCAATGCGCCGGCCATGTTCTGGGGCGCCAAGATATTTTTCACCGTCTTGTTTGTTTCCATATTCATATTTTGCCGGCTGACGGTGTTGCGGCTGGCGCCGGCGGAAGTGATCTTCTTGCTGGGGATCGTCGCCGCCGCCATCGGCCTCTATATTCCGGAAATCTGGCTGGATCTGAAAATCGCCAAAAGAAAAAAAATGATTTTCAGAGGACTGCCCGACGCCCTCGATCTGATGGTGGTCTGCGTGGAAGCCGGCATGGGGCTGGATTCGGCAATGACCAAGGTCGCCCAGGAAATTAACCTGACGTGTCCGTCGTTGAGCGAGGAACTGCGAATCATGAACCTGGAACTGCGGGCCGGCAAATCCAGGGAAAACGCGCTGAAGAATATGGCCGTGAGGGTGGGGCTGGACGACATGTCGAACCTGGCGACCATGCTGATCCAGTCGGAACGTTTCGGGACGAGTTCGTCCAAGGCGTTGCGGGTCTATTCCGACACGTTCAGGTCGCGACGTTTCTCCCTTGCGGAGGAACAGGCGGCTAAAATCGCCATCAAGCTGATGTTCCCCATGATTTTTTTCATTTTCCCATCCCTTTTCGTCGTCATTGCGGGCCCGGCGGTCATCCAGATTTATCAAACCATTATTAAACAATGATTGATGCACGTTATGATGATGCTGACTAACCGCAGGCATATTGCGGCGATTTTTTTCATGGCCATCCTGATGGGTTTCGTTCCGTCATGCGCCTTTTTCGGGTCGGCCCGCCAGGAGGGACGGCGCGCCCTGCCACGGCAACAGGTTGAGGTCGTTGAAGCGGATGGTCAGGCTCAAAAGGCCGAGGATCGAATCCAGACGGCGGCTGAACTCGAATATGAAGGCGACTTGTTGTTCAAGGCCGGAAATCTTCCCATGGCCATGGTGAAATACGACCGGGCCCTGGGCAAGGCCCCGGACAGCGCAAAGCTGCTCCATAAGAAGGGGACGCTGTTGCTGCTGGTCGGCGCCAACGATGCGGCGATCAAGGTTTTTCAAAAGATTCTCCTGAATGAGCCCGCCAATGCGCGTGCGCTTCAAGGGATGGGGCGCGCCTATTTCCAGATGGAGCAGTTCGATCCAGCCGAAAAAGCGTTCACAAAGGCGCTTCAACTGGATCCGACGCTCTGGAAGAGCAATAATTTCCTGGGCATCATCTACAGCTACCGGAAAGACTACATCCGGGCCATCTGGGAATATCGGGCGGCCGCTGAGAAGTACCCCGGCGAGGGCATGCTGTACAACAATCTGGGCGTTGCATATGCCATGGCGGATCGTCATGAAGAAGCCATCGACGCCTATCGGGAGGCGTTGGCCCGGAACTATTCAAGGGAAAGGGTGTACAACAATCTGGGACTGGTTCTGGGGAAAACCGGGGATTATCATTCCGCCTTCCAGGCGTTCACAAAAGCCGGCGGCGAGCGACTGGCCTACAACAACCTGGGCTGCGTTTATCTGGATCAGGGAAAATATGCACAAGCGATTCGCTGTTTCAACAAAGCCATCGAGTTGAGCCCCCGGTTTTATGAAAGCGCCAACGACAACCTCGTCAAGGCCATGACGGCCTGGCGGCGATCGGTCGATGTCGAGCCGTTCCAGTCCATCGACGAGGCAGGCTTTGGATACTGATTGAAAGGAGATGGTTGAACATGAGTTATGCGCGGAAGACGGTTTTGTTGAGTGTGTGCCTGTTGCTGATTATCGGATCGAGCCCTGCTTTTGCCGGCGGTTTTGCGGACCTGTATCTGGGGGGGGCGTTTCACCAGGACGAAGATGTCTCCTTTTCCGGCGCGGGTCAAACCGTGTCCGGAGAATCGGATCCGGATAACGCCTTCAGCGCCGGATACAGGATGGGGTACTGGTTTGAAAGCGTCCGGTGGCTGGGCGTCGCCCTGGAAGCGTCCTATTTCACCCAGGACATGGATGGGGCGGATGTGACGATTTTGCCGGTTTCAGCGCTCCTGATGGTTCAGGCGCCGCTGAATCCATCGCGGTACGCTTCCCGGACGTGGATTCCCTACGCCGGCGTCGGACCAGCCGTTTTTTTCGCGGACATTGAATACGACGTTTCCAATTCACCCATACCCGGAATGCTGGGCATCAACGGTCTCTCAGGCAAATACGAGGATGAAGTCGCTGAAGTCGGACTGGATGTCCGGGCCGGTGTCCGTTATATGTTCCGAAGCAACCTGGGGGTGTTCGGTGAATATCGCTTCACCACCTTCACGGCGGATTTCGAGGAAAACGTACTGGGGACGAAAATCAAAACGGAGCTGGACGTCAACACCCATCACCTGCTTTTCGGTTTGAATTATATGTTCTGATAGCGCCCATTTGTGAATTATACGGCGGGGTAAACGAATTCGACTGCCAGGTTTACCCCGGTTGAGTAAGCGCGCCGTCGCCGACGGTCCATTGGAAAAACTTTTCTTCGATCAGGAGATCCTCCGCATGTGTTCTAATTTAAAACGAATCGCTGTATTGTTGGTCATCTGTTTTCTAACGGCAACCGGTTGCGGCGGCGGGGGAAGTTCAGACTATTCGGTAGCCGGCGACGAAGGCAACGGCGGGGGCGATGGCGACGTCGTCGACATCAATCCCGAAGATCTCAGAATAGGCGCACGGGTGGACGGCGAATTCGTGAACGGGGTCATCGACGTCGGCGTGCCGGAAGACGAACAGTTGGCCGCATACGGCACGGCGACTTTGAGCGTCAGCCTCTACGACGCCAGCGGAAATCCTTACACTTCGCCGGTGGACGTCCGGTTTTCTTCCAATTTCGCCGAAGAGGGCAAGGCGAATCTGGATGGGACCGTCACCACCAAAGACGGAACGGCGACCGCGACCTACCAGGCCAGGGGCGGCGTGGGGCGCGACAATATCACCGCCACCGTGGTTATCGGCGATGTGACGCTCACCGCGAACGGCGCCATCGATGTGGCGGGCACGCAAGTGGGGGCCATTGAATTTGTTGCCGCCTCCCCGGAAACCATCGCGCTGGCCGGTACGGGCGGGGCCGGGCGCAGCCAGACTTCCCTTCTGACTTTCCGTGTTGTGGATACCCAGGGGAGCCCCTCCGCCAATCAGCGCGTCAATTTTGAGTTGAGCACAACGGCCGGCGGGCTTGAAATCGACCCAGAGAGCGCGGTTTCCAATGCGGACGGCATCGTTGAAACCTTCGTAACATCAGGGAATGTGGCCACCGTCGTGAGGGTCGTTGCAACGATCGAGGAAACCTCGGTTTCCACGACTTCGGACCTGCTGGTTGTCAGCACGGGGCTGCCGGATCAAAACAGCTTTTCCATCATCTCCACGGAACTCGGTTTTTCCCAGGAGGCGGGGCACCGGTTCCGCATTACGGTGAACGCCGCCGATCATTTCAACAACCCGGTCCACGACGGCACGGCGGTTTATTTTTCCGCGGGATCGGGAATGATCCAAAGCCAGTGCCTGACGACGGGCGGCAGTTGCAGCGTCGTATGGTCGAGCCCGGAATCGCCGAACAACGTAGAGGTTCTTGCAACGGCCTTGGGGGAGGAAAGCTTCATCGACGTCAATGGCGACGGCGTGTTCGATAGAACAGATGCGCTGTATTGGCCGGCGGATTGGGATCTTCCCCTGGAACCGTTCCGGGACGACAACGGCAATGGGCAATATGACGGCCCGGATGAGGCAAACCCGGACCAGATTCCGGAAGAATTCCTGGATTACAACGGGGACGGGGTCTTTACGCCGGACAAGAACGGCATATTCAACGGCCTGCTGTGCCGGGCGGAGGCGGAAGCCGACGACGTATGCACCCGGGATCTCATCTATGTCCGGGATTCCCTGCCCCTCAACGGAGGGGACGATAAAAACCTGCGGGATATCCGCATGGGCGGGTTCATCGACGGCGAATTCGTGAGGGGGCAACTGGCGTTGAGCGTCGATGCCGGGCAACTGCTGGAACCTTACGGCACGGCCACGGTAAAAGCCACGCTCATCGACGTCAACGGCGAGCGATACGAAACGCCCATCGAGATCAATTTTACCAGCCGGTTCGCCAGCCAGGGCAAAGCGGAGATCAACGAGGTCGTCCCGACGGTGAACGGAACCGCCACGGCGATCTATCGGGCCAAGGGCGGGGTGGGGATTGACACCATCACCGCGTCGACGTTTGTCGACATCTATCTGCTCAATGACGACGGC
>JAABTD010000217.1 GCA_011390065.1 Desulfobacteraceae bacterium | reverse complement strand
TCATCAACCGAATGTATTTGCGCTTGCCGGAGGCGATGAAGGCGTCGCGCCAGGAGCCGGGGTCGTTTTCACGGGTGGGGTGGCGGTGGGGCAGGAGGACCAGCACGAAGAAGACGAGGCTGACGGCCCAGAGGAGGTAGGGAAGAAACCAGAGGAAGGCCGAGGCGGTTTCGCGGCCGAGGGCGATTTTGTAGGCGGCCAGGTAGAGGCCGGAGGTGGTGGCGGTGGCGCCGGCCAGGAATTTGGCGACCTCCTCGATGCGGCCGATGCGCTGCACGGGGTCTTTCATGGCTTGGTCGAGGTAGTAGCGGTCGGCGTCGGTTAGGGGGGTGGAAACGAGGTCTTCGATGGGGTCATCGGTCATGGGGTTCCCTTTAATGCCCGGTGGTGATTTAGGGGGTTCATTCGTTGAGTCGAGTGACGCTGAGGATTTTGGATCGCCAGGAAGAACCTCAATGATCAAATCGACCCGTTTTGACGCTTTGGCTTTTTTGACGCTGAAATCTGAATATTTGTAGGTCCAGGCCGTTCGCCCCTGCATAAACAGCCGCATCTCGACGGGGTCAGGCGAAGGGGGATGTGGTTCGTTTCCAGTTCGCGTTTAACGAGATATTTGATGCTTTGCAGTTCTTTTGGGGATAAATCGGGTATTTTTGGCGTCATAATTGTTTCAAATGGCGGATGTTGGTGGAAAAGATGTTCAGCATCATAGCGAAGCGAGCGTCTTTTCGATTTGATCAACGCCCGGAAATCCGGCCGCTCTTCCCGCCTGAACGGCAAGCGCTAAAATCTGTTTGGCGGCGTCCGTGTTGCCGGCGGTTGGTAGTTTGGGCGGGAGTGTAGCGGATTGTGGGAGGGTTTGCAAGGTGGTTTGGGGGCGCATTTTTTCCCGCATCCGCTCCATTCCGTCGAATTACAGGTTTTCAGGGATGAAAATACGGGCTTTACCCGAATGAATTTTTTTCGATCCTATGCCATTGTGAATCAGCCTTCCTTCTCTCACAGTGATCGGAAGGTCTTCGGAACCCTCTGACCCGTCCGGACGTCTGACAGGAGGACAATGATGGCGTATGCGTTTTGGAGGATCCTGCCGGAGGAAGTCACTCTCGCGGAGTTGTTCAAGGATATTTACACGCAAATTGTTGAAGACAATGTGTACAGCGGCGCGGCCGGCCTGGCCTATTTTTGGATGTTGGCCGTGTTTCCGGCCACCATTTTTGCGCTTACGCTGCTGCCCTATCTCCACATTTCGAACCTGGAAGGGATCATCATGGATCTCCTCCACCGGGTTCTGCCGGAGCAATCGGCCTATCTGTTCACGGGCATCGTGGAAAACGTGACGTCCCAAAAGCGCCATGGACTGTTCTCCTTCGGCATCCTGTTCAGCGTCTGGGCCACCATGACCGGAATTTACGCCATCATGCAACAGCTTAACATCACCTACCATGTGAAAGAGGCACGATCTTTTATCAGGGTGCGGGGCATCGCCCTGATGCTCTCCCTCGCCGTGATGTTTCTGGTGATCACCGCTTTCGCCCTCATGGTCTTCGGCGGGGCCATTCAGAAATCCCTCTTCATGGTGGTCGGCTTCAACCCATGGCTTCAGGCATTTTTTACCGCGTTCCGATGGGTTGTCATCGTTTGTTCGCTGCTGACGGGCTTTGCGATTCTTTACTATTTCGGGCCCGATGTCGAACAACGGTTTCGGTTCATCACCCCCGGCAGCGTTCTTGGGGTCTTTGTGCTGATTGTCGCCTCCCTTGGATTCCGATTCTATCTGAGTCTGTTTCCCGGGCTCAGCGCAACGTATGGCAGCATCGGCGCCGTGATCATTCTGATGCTCTGGCTTTACATCATGGGCCTGACGATCCTGACGGGGTCGGAGGTCAACGCGCTGTTGGAACACTATCATCCGGCGGGCAAAAACATGGGGGAAAAGACCGAGCCGGAGTGATATCGCTTTTCCGAACAGGAATCCGGCGGCTCTATGACAAAATCGGATTCAAGGCGAAGCATATCGAGATGCGGTATCTGAGGCAGGGGCGAACGTAGGGGCGTATGTAGGGGCGTATGTAGGGGCGTATGTAGGGGCGAAAAATTTTTCGCCCCTACAGGCGGGTCGGTGATTTCGTCGACGTCGGAGACATGCGCTGTCAGGTCGGCGCGTTTGTTACAGCAGCTTTTCCGCGTCCTCCCGTTTGGGGACGTATTTGTCTTCGTACTCCTCCCAGAATGCCTTGTCCTGTTCCTTCCACCCCGGACCGAATTTTCTGTCGAAAAAAGGACGCAGCTTGGCGAACCAGCCGCCGTGACCCGGTTTTCCGGATTCGGCGTTTTGAAGCAGGTCGGCGACGTGTTCGGCGATGTCGGCGATCTTGTCTTTGGGTATGTAGGCGCTGGCGCCGGACTGGATCGATTTTTTCAGGTTGTCGGGGCTCAGGGCGTGGGCCGTGAGCATCAGGGCCGGAATCCCTTTGTTGGTGCAGAGATCCAGCAGGTCGTAGCCCCGAACGCCCATGATGTCCAGAATCGCCGCGTCATAGACGGTCTTGTCCAGAAATTTCTTGGCGGCGTCATAATCGGGCGCGCTGTCGATGATGCACATGTCGAGCATCTCTTCCAGGGTTTCCAGGATATCCGGCTCGTCGTCGACAATCAAAAGCCGTTTGCCCTTCAGATACTCCTCGGCGTTTTCCATCTTTTGCCTCCAGGTTAGCGGTCAATGCAGGGGACATAATAAACTGAATGAAATTCATGGTCAATAGGATTTTTGTCAGATGCCGGGGTCCGTGGCCTGGAGAGCCGAAGGAAAAAGGACCGAGAACAGGGTTTCGCCGGAAGCCAGGCAGTCCGTCGGATCCTTGCAATGGACGCAGTCCTCGATGCGTCCCGGGCAGACGTCGCTTTCTTCGGGCAGGTATCGGCATCGGGTGGAGGTCAGCTCGATCTTGAAGCCGTACCGGGCCGAGAACATCTTCATCCGGAGCAGGTCCGCCCCTTTGCCCCCGGCGTTGAAATCATAGGGCCGCTTGGTGGAGTACGCCTCGGTCTCCTGGGTGACGTAGAACCCGTCGAAGATCCGCGATTGGGATTCCGGGGCGATGCCGACGCCGTAATCGTGAACGGTGAACCGGACCCCGTCTGCGGCGTTTTCCACGACGACCTCGATCCGCCCGCCGTCCGGCGTGTTTTCCACGGCGTTTTTCACCAGACCGTCGATGACCTTCATCAGGGGTTCAGAGGCCATGTTGATGGGCGGCGCGGGTGTGAACCGCCGGACGATTTCTATGTCCCGGTGGGCGAAGAGGGGTTGGATCTGATCGAGGCGGCGTTCCACGAAAAGCGGGAGCTGAATGCGGCGGGACGGAAGTTGGTCCGGCCGGAAGCGGGATGCGATTTTTTTCCGGATTTCCCGGGCCAGGGATTCGTCGCCTTTCTCTTCGGCCACCATCCCTTCCACCTGGTCCAGAAAATGTTCGTAGATCCGGAAAAGATAGGCCGGCGGGTTGTCCCCCCGGGCCTGGACGATGTCGTCCACCTCGTCGGCGATTTCACTCAGGCGATCGAGGTTCCGATGGGCCCGGTCCATGGTCGGCCGCCATTTTTCTTCGGGCAGTTCCTTGAGCCGGCTGGTCAGGATGTTGAAGCAGCCCGACATCACGGAAATCGGCGTCTTGAGTTCGTGCGACAGGTGGTTGATCATCCGGTTTTTGGCGGCGTTGATCGATTTCAGTTCCCGGTAGGCGGTTTTGATCTCTTCCGAAAACCGGGCGTTTTCCACGGTGAGGGCCACGGTGCCGGCGATCAGGTTGAGCAGTTCCAGGTCCCGGGGGTCGAATCCGCCCTCCTTTTTATTGAGGGCCGCCAGCACGCCGATGATCCGGTCGTTGCTGCGCAGGGGAACCTCCATCATATTCCGGGTGTGGTAGCCGATGAGTTTGTCCCGCTCGGAGTAGTCGTCGGGCATGTCGGCGGTGTTCTGGATCACCACCGGCTCTCCGGTGCGGATGACTTCGCCGGCGAAGATCTGGTCGAGCCCGAACCGGATTCCCTTGACCCGCTGCTCGGTGGCCGGGCTGTCGTAGGCGGCGCCGGGGATGAAGAGTTCGTTGTTCTCCTCGTCCAGGAGCACCACCGCCGCCCCCTCGGTGCCCAGCAGCCGTTTGATCTCGGAGGAGATGTAGTCCAGCAGATCCGGCAGGTCGGGATACGCGGGCAGGGACGTGGAGATCCGGAGCATGGCCGCGTTGTTGCGGGCGATTCGTTTTTCTTCGGTGATGTCCCGGTGGATGAGGAGGATGCCGGCTTCCTCGTTTTTGGTCTCCGGGTAGACCGCGGCACGGAGGACCATGTCCAGGAGCCGGCCGTCCTTGGTGAGCCGCTGGGTTTCGTACCGGACCAGGAGCCGGTTTTCGATGAGGGCGTCGATCCGCTTCCGGGTCTCCTCCTCCAGACCGGCGGGGATGTAGGGGATGCGCCGGTCCTGGAGTTCCTCCAGGGTCCAGCCGAAAACCTCGGTAAACGAGGGGTTGAGGTAGGCGACCCGGCCCGCCAGGGTGAAGACCACCACCGGATAGGGGGCGAAGTCGATGAATCGCTTGTACCGCTCCCCCGACTCCCGGATGGCCGCTTCGGCCCATTTCCGGCGGGTGATGTCCTGGAGGGTTTCGATGGCGCCGATCACCCGGCCGTCGCCGTTTTTTAAAGGGGCAGCGGTAAAGAAGAGCCATTTTCCGTCGTCGCCCAGGTCGGGGAAAAACCCTTCGGCCTCGTAAGCCCCTTCGATGACGGCGGATTGTCGGAAGCGATCGCCGTAGTAGCGGGACAGGGCCGTCGTGCTGATGCCGTCCACCAGCAGATCCGCCATAACCGGCCGCTGCCGGGGGTAAAAGGCCTTCCATTGCTGCCGGGTGCCGATCATTTGCGCTGCCGGCAGGCCCGTGAGGTTTTCCACGGCCCGGTTCCAGTGGGTGAGGCGGTGGGCGTGGTCGATGACGAAGGTGGGAATGGAGCTGCCCTGGATGATCTGGAAGAGGCGTTTGTCCGACTCTTTCAGCTTTTTTTCCGCCTCCTGAAGACGCCGGGTCTCTTTTTCCAGAAAGGCCAGCCGTTTCTTCTGTTCCGCATAGGTCGGTTTCTGAGCCATGGGATTGAATTTACATGAAAGTTTATGGACTTGTCAATTTGGACTTTTTAAATCGGTCCCGGCCGGCGGGGCCGGCGCGTGCAACCAGAAACAATTTGACATATACTTAATGAAATTATAAAATTTTGTTTTTTTATTTTAGCGAGCGCTCCATTGATGGAATATCGGTTGGTCTGCGTTAGCCGACTGAGCGCTCGGTTGGGCAGCCGCGTTTTTGCGATATCAACGCCAACCGTCAGGGAGGAGTGCCAATGTCCCAACAATTCAATATGATCGATTACGAAAAGACCTATAAGGAATTCAAGTGGGAGGTTCCCGAATACTTTAATTTTGCCGGCGACGTCATTGACAAGTGGGCGGAAGATCCCGACAAGCTTGCCATGTGGTGGGTGGACGACGACGGCAACGAGGTCAAAAAGACCTTTGCAGACATCAGCCGGGCTTCTCGGAAATTCGCCAATGTTCTCAAGGAGCAGGGCGTCGGCCGGGGCGACGTGGTCATGGTCATCCTTCCGAGAAATTACGAATGGTGGGAGGCGTTTACGGCCTGCATCCGCATGGGCGCCCTTTTGGCGCCGGGCGCCGCACAGCTCACCGCCAAGGACCTGGATCATCGGGCCAACACCGCCCGGGCCGCCTGCATCATCACCAATGAGGAGGTCGCCGCCAAATTCGACGAGGTGCAGGTCCACTGTCCTACGGTCAGGGCAAAAATCATCGTCGACGGACAGAGGGAAGGCTGGATCGCTTATACCGACGCCGTGGAAAAGGCCGCCGAGGCCTTCGAGACGGTCAACACCAAAAGCGATGACAACTGTCTGGTCTATTTCACCTCCGGGACCGTGGGCATGCCCAAGATGGCGCTCCATACCCATGCGTCCTACCCCATCGGACACCAGGTGACCGGCGCATACTGGCTTGATCTCAAACCCGACGATCTGCACTGGAACATCTCCGATACGGGCTGGGCCAAGGCGGCCTGGAGTTCCTATTTCGGGCCGTGGCACTGCGGCGCGGCCCAGTTTATCCATCATACGAACCGTTTCGACCCCGGAAAGACCCTGGAGCTGCTGGCTCAATATCCGGTGACGGTCATGTGCAGCGCGCCCACCATTTACCGGATGCTGGCGCTCCAGGATTTGACGGGCTTGAAGTTCCCCCATCTCCGTCACTGCGTGGGGGCGGGCGAACCCCTTAATCCTGAAATCATCGAGGTATGGAAGGCGGCCACCGGTTGCATTATTCGCGACGGCTACGGCCAGACCGAGACGGTTTTGCTGTGCGGATCATTTCCCTGCATCGAGCCGCGGTTCGGCTCCATGGGGAAGCCGAGCCCCGGGTTCGACCTCCATGTGGTGGATGATGACGGCAAGGCGCTGCCCCCGAACAGTGAGGGAGACATCGCCGTCCGGGTCAGGCCGGAGCGGCCGGCGGGCCTGTTCAAGGAGTACTGGAAAGAGCCCGAGCGGACCGCGTCGGTCTATCGGGGCGACTGGTACCTGACCGGCGACCGGGCCTACGTTGACGAGGACGGCTATTTCTGGTTTGTGGGGCGGGCCGACGATGTGATTCTCACCTCCGGCTACCGGATCGGTCCCTTCGAGGTGGAAAGCGCTCTTATCGAGCATCCGGCCGTGGCCGAATCCGCGGTGGTTTCAAGCCCCGACGAGACCCGGGGCGAGGTGGTCAAGGCCTATATCATTACGGCGCCGGGCTTCACCCCGTCGGACGACCTGGCCAAAGAGCTTCAGGACCATGTGAAAAAGGTGACCGCGCCCTATAAATATCCCCGGAAGATTGAATTCGTGGAGGCGCTGCCCAAGACCATCAGCGGCAAGATCCGGCGGGTGGAGTTGCGGAACAGGGAATGGGGGAGATAGAAAAAGACAGAACCATCGCCAAAACCATCCTATTGAATCAAAACAGTGCGTGGGGCCATAAACGGCCCCACGCGCTTTTTGGGGGGCGAATCAGGCCGATGCCAGCCAGTCCAGCACCTTGCGGGCGTCCGCTTCGCCGGGGTCGGGGGAAAGGTGAAGGGCCACGCCGAGGCCTTCGCCGGCCTCGTGGAACGCCGCTTCATCCAGGGAGCTGATCACCGCGGTGTTGACGAAGGCGTCCACCGTCAGCAGCTGTTTCACCCATTCCAGGCCCGGCGCGCCGCCGATGGTTTCGTCCACGACCACGAGCTGGGGACGGTCGGCGGCAACCCGCTCCAGACCCGTCTCAGGGGTCTCCGCCCACATGCATTCGGCCGCTCCCTCGTCCCGGAGGATCGTTGCAAAATCGGTGAAACGCGGGGGCGTCTCGGTCAAAACCAGAATTCGCCGCATATCTGTTCCTTCTTCCTTCCAAAGACATTTTCAGCCATCGGTGAAAATCCCCATGAGGGGTCAAGGGGATGGGGCGGTTTTCGGCCCCCACTCCGTTTGGAGATAGGCGTCGATGGCCTCTCCAAGGGTGTTGATGGCCAGTCGGGCGCAGTGAAGATGATCCGGCGGCAGGCCGCCCAACGCCTCTGCAACCGCTTCGGGTTGCAGTTCCAGCGCTGCGGCCGGGGAAAGGCCCCGCGCCAGTCGGCACACGGCGCTGGCGCAGGCCACGGTGTAAACACAGCCCGCCGGCAGCGCCCGGATTTCCTGGATGCAGTCGCCTTCTACCTGAAGTTGCACTGTGATCCGATCGCCGCAACTGCCGACGCCGGATGAGACGGCATCCGGATGCGCCAGGGGATGACCGCCCAGGGGAAAATTGGCATGGCGCAGAAACCGGGGGCTCAAACCGCCGACGGCGTGGTGGTGATGGTGATCCAAAGTCGTCGCGTCCATTTTCATGTCTGTCGCCGCCTCGGTTTGGGTCTATCCCTGCTGCATGCCGCCGCCGCAGGTATGTTCCTGTCCGAATTCGGGAAGGCTGCCCTTGAGAAAGTCTTCCACTGCGGCGCCGACGGTGGGCGCTTGCCCGCCGTAGTAGACTTTGATGCCGACCTGGTTGAAGCCCATGAGCGGGCGCAGGCCCATGCCGCCGGCGATCAGGGCATTGGCCCCTTTGCCGGCCAGATACTGGACCGGGGCCATGCATCCGCCCTGCTGGTGGGGGACGTTGGGCACGACATCCACCTGGGTCGTTTCGTCGTTTTCCACGGTAATCAGGGTGTAGAGGTCGCAGTGGCCGAAATGGGCGCCCAGGGGCGCTTCCATTCCGCCGGGGTTGGAGGAGGGGATTGCGATAATGGTTTTCATTGGGATGGTTCCTTTCGTGTTTTTTGAAATCAAAGAGATGGGGATCAAGCCGCGGCGCTCATTTCAGCCCAGGCGATGATCCGCTGCCAGAGATCCCGGACCTGCCGGCCGATGCCGGCGTCGGTGAATTCCGTCACCGTCTGCCGCCGGACCATGGCCTCGACCATTTTTGCGTCGTAATCGATCCGGCCCAGTGGTTCAAGGCCTCGGGTTTCGCAGAACCGGTCGATGGCCGCGACTTCATCCGGGTTGAGATCCTGTTTGTTGATGATAATGCCGGCCGGGACTTTGAAATGCTCGCACAGGTCTACGATGCGTTCCAGGTCGTGCCGGCCCGAGGGGGTCGGTTCGGTGACGATGACCGCCAGATCGACGCCGGACAGAGAACTGATGACCGGGCATCCGATGCCGGGCGGCCCGTCGGAGAGAACCAGCGACCGGCCTTCTTCCTGGGCAACGGCCCCCGCTTTCTGGCGGAGCACTGTCACCAGCAGCCCGGAATTTTCCTCTCCCGGCAGCAATTGGGCGTGGATCATGGGGCCGAACCGGGTGTCGGAAAGATGCCAGTGGCCGCACATCCGGGTGGGGAAATCGATGGCCTCTGCCGGACATTTGACCACGCACAGATTGCACCCCT
>JAABTD010000216.1 GCA_011390065.1 Desulfobacteraceae bacterium | reverse complement strand
TAGATGACCGGCATCCGCGTTTCGGCGCAGAACAGGAGCTTGTCAATGGAGGCGAAGGGGTGTTTCAGAGGACTGATGGGCTCGGCGTACTGAATCCAGTAAGGCTTTTCCCGGAGCTGGGCCTCGCCGCCCCGGAGGATCTTCGACACTTCCCACATTTCGGCAAGATCCTCGCGCCCGGCGGCGGTGTTGACGATGGGCTTCACCGAATTTTCCGCCATGGCCGCAAAGCTTTCCAGATAAGCCCGCTGAGGATCGATCTCGTGCGGGTGGGCGAAGGACATGATAAAATCGATATTGGGCAGGGCGTCGCAGACCCGGGCCGCCCGGGCCACGTCGTCCAGCCGGGTGTGATGACGCTCCATGGTGGCCGCATCCAGGCTGTACATCAGGTCGGACCCGGTGCCGAAATAGGTCCTCCGGCCCCCCAGGTCCATGACGTGATGGCCCTCCCGGTTGTAGATGGGGATGTTGCGGGGGGCGCTCTCCACCGCTTTTTCCACCAGCGCGCTGGGGATGCGGATCAGGCCCGCTTCGTCCGCCGTGCAGCCGGCGTCCAGAAGGCGCCGCCGCGCTTCGTCGTGATACAGGTGCATGCCGGTCTCTTTCAGAACCCGGAGCGCGGCCCCATAGATCTTGTTCTTGTCTTCACTGGAAAGAAAGGTCAGCGTGGGGCTGAATGTCAGGTCGTCGATCATATCCAAATGTCCTTCATTGTGGGGGTGGAGGTTGCGGGGGATGCGGGAACATCGTCGGGGACCATGGCCGCCGGCGTCCCGGTCGTCGGACGGCCCGTTTCATCCCAGCCCATGGCCTCGAAAAAATCCCCGAGCATCCGTTGAAGCGCTTCTTCCGTCAACAAGGGGCTGTCGCCGTTGCGGAACATGGGCGGCAATCGGTCATTGAAATCCGCCGGTCCGTGGCGGAGGTTGAATAAACGTTCCATGGCGGCGATTTTGTCCCCGATCTCCATGAGCCCGTCGGCCGTAAAGCGGTATCCCGTGATGGCGGAAGCCAGCCGGGCCTCGCTTTCCAGGTCGAAGGTTTTCAGGAGGGACAGGGCCGGCACCTTGCAGATGCCCAGGCAGTCGACCACGATGTTGACCAGCACGGCCCGGCGGACCAGACGCCCTTTCCCTTCCGGGGAATGGATGTCCACCGCCTTGGTGACGCCGAACTCAGCCTCGGCTTTCTCCGGCGACCAGTTGTGCTCCAGGGAAGCGTAGACATTGTTGTAATCCCCTCCCCGGCTGGAAACCATATACCCCAGAGCCGTTCCCAGGATGGTTCCGGGATGATAAGCGGTCAGTTCCAGCCCCTTGACGTGGGCCGCATACTGGTCCGCCCCCCGGCCGATGGCCGCCGCCGCCCGTTTGACGCCCTGGGCCAGCAATCCGCCCAGCCCCTGACCGGAAGCCATCTGACGGATCAGCGCCTCCATGGCCTGGCCGTTGCCCCAAGTCAGGTCCAGGCCGCCGGCGTCGGATGGCCCGAGGATGCCGCGGGAGAAGAGATCCATGGCAAAGGCAATGGCCGTGGCCGCCGAGGTGGAATCGAGGCCCAGCCGGGAACAGAGGTTGTCCAGTCGGACGATGGTCTCCAGATCGTCGAGGCCGCATTTGGCGCCCAGGTTGATCATGGGCTCGAACTCGGGCCGGGTGGCCCGGGCCTTTCCGTTTCCGAACCGGAGTTCGGCCTTGCACTGGATCGGGCAGCGGAAGCAGCCGCTGGATCGCACCACATGTTCCTTCAACCGGCGGCCGTCCACCCTGTCGATCCCATCGAAGCGGGTTTCCCGGTAGTTGCGGGTTCCCATGACGCCCAGGTCGTCGGCCCATTTGAGGTAGCCCGCGCCGCCGTATTGGGTGAACATGGGGTAGTCGGACGACGCCATGATCTCGCCGACATAGGCTTTGACCGCCGATTTGACCGCCCGGGACCGCTCTCCAAAGGGTTTTCGGGTCCCTCTGGCCACGGCGATGGCCTTCAACCGTTTCGACCCCATGACCGCGCCCATGCCGGTCCGGCCGGCCGCATGGTCCCGTTCGGTCATGATGCAGGCGAACCGGGCGCCGGTTTCCCCGGCCGGGCCGATGGTCAAAACTTTGATCTGCCCGTCTCCGAGATCCGACTGAAGCCGCTCCTGGGCGTCAAAGGCGTCGAGACCCCAGAGATCCCCGGCAGGTCGGACCTCCGCAAGCGTTTCGTCCATATAAAGGTAGACCGGTCTGGATGCCTGTCCCCTGACGATGATGCTGTGGATCCCGCAGGATCGGAGCCACGGGCCCACATAGCCCCCGACATTGGAACTGCCCAGGATGCCGGTCAGCGGCGACAATGCATTGACGTGAAGTCGGGACGCGGACGGGGCCGCGGTCCCCGTGAGCAGGCCACAGGAAAAGAGCAGCAGGTTGTCCGGCCCCAGGGGATCGATCCCCCGGGGCAGGTAGTGAAACAGATACCCTACATTAAATCCCCGGCCGCCGGGGAGCTTTTGGGCAGGGTCCGCGGGAAGCGGGGATCGGAAACAGGTCTCGGTTTTCAGATCCACATAAAGCATCTGACAGTTGTCGTACATCATTTTCAAATCTCGCACCTTTCTCCATATGAATCGAGGCTGTTTTTAGCAGCCAACGCTCCTACCTATTTGTCCTGTTTTCCAAAGTCAAGAAGGATTTATCCGCGGTTGTGAAGTCCGTCGATTGTATGATATGATTCAAAAATCCGTTTCATTGGAAACGCGTCAGAAATCGGGACATCAGCATTTTTCAATCCATTTAAACCCCACAAGGAGGAGAAAAAAATGAAGAAAAGCGGACAGCTCCATCCCGCGGTCACGGATTTGAAAATCGCCCTGGACAACGGAAAGCTCTCACGTCGGGAATTCCTGCGCTACGCCGGACTGCTGGGCGTGTCGGCCGCGGCGGCCGGCGCCATGATCGGCATGCCCTGGCCGCGACGGGCGGCTGCGGCAAGCGTCAGGCGCGGCGGCGTCATCCGGGTCGCCGGCCCGGTTCACAAGGTGACCCATCCGGCGCAGTTTTCCTGGATCACCCCCACCAACCAGCTCCGGCAGGTGGCCGAATATCTGACCTACACCGACGCTGAAAACATCACCCATCCCTATCTCCTGAAAAACTGGGAGGTCAGCGACGATCTCAAAACCTGGACCCTCAACCTGCGGGAGGGTATCAAGTTCAACAACGGCGACACTTTCAACGCGGACGACGTGGTCTTCACCATCCAGCAGTGGCTCGACAAGGACGTGGGGTCGTCGATGCTGGGCATGATCGGCGGGTACCTCGACCCCACCGGCGTGGAGAAGGCATCGGATTACCAGGTAAAGCTTCACCTGAAGATGCCGGAAATCGGCGTGCCGGAGCACCTGTTCCACTATCCGGCCATGGTCCTCAACCACCGGACCTTCGAGGGCGACTTCATCAAGGCCCCCCACGGCACCGGCCCCTACGTCATCGACACCTACCGGGAAGGCGAGCGATGCGTGCTCAAACGGCGGGACGGCTACTGGAAAGAAGGCGCCGACGGCAAACCGCTGCCCTATATGGACGGCGTGGAATACATCGACATGGGCACGGAGATGCCGGCCATGATCTCGGCCATCCAGGCCGGAGAGATCGACACCATCGATTTCAGCGACATCGGCGGCACTGAAGCCTTTCAGGCGTTAAAGGACGACACCCGCGTCCAGGTGCTGCCCATCACCACCAACCAGACCCGGATACTGCGGATGCGGGCCGACCTCAAGCCTTGGTCCGACAACCGGGTCCGCCAGGCCCTCAAGCTCTGCCAGCATCGGGAGAAGATCCTGGCCCTGGCCTACTTCGGTCAGGGAATCGAAGGACAGGATTTCCATGTCAGCCCCAAGCATCCCGAATATTGCGCCATGGAGACCCCGGCATACGATCCGGGCCGGGCCCGGGAACTGCTCAAGGACGCCGGCTACCCCGACGGCCTGGACGTCAACCTGGCCGTGGGCTCCGGCTGGAACGAGATCGTCCGGTACGCTGAAATTCTCAAGCAGGACGCCATCCCGGCCGGCTTCCGGATCAACATCCAGACCATGCCCAACAGCCAGTACTGGGAAAAATGGACCGAGGTCGACCTGGGCATCACCACCTGGGCCCACCGCCCCATCGGCACCATGGTCCTCAACCTGGCCTACGTGGGAGACGAAGAGGGCAAGGCCGCACCATGGAACGAAACCCGGTGGGTCGATGAAGAGTTTTCCAGGCTGCTGACGGAAGCCAACGGCGCCCTTGACATCGAAAAGCGGCGGAAAATCTTCTGCGACCTGGAAAAAATCCAGCAGGACCGCGGCTCCATCGGCAACGCCTTCTGGATCAATGTCTGGACCATGGCCCGAAAACGGGTCCAGAACATCCAGGCCCATCCCAGCCTGTATTTCAAGTTTGATGATGTGTGGTTGAACGCTTGATGGTCTTGAACCGGGGTTTACAGGATTAAGGGATTGGCTGGATTGGGGATGCACGGTCTGGCCAATCCTTTCTGTCTTGAACTGTGATTCAGGTGATTTATGTGATGATCATGACAATCCGGTCCATCATGCCCATCATGCCCATCATGTTAATCATATGAATCACAGTTCAAAACAACTTCCGGTTCTCCATCCGCCTGAATTCAAGGCTTTTGACCCCAAAGTTGATCAGAAGGCCGATTTCCAGGTTGTACGCCTCCAGGCAGTTGATGGCCTGGGCGAGATGGGCGGGTTCCAGTTGGATGATTGCTTTCAGTTCAACGGACACCACGTTTTCAACCAGAAAATCGGCCCTTCGCTTTCCGACCTGTTTGTCTTTGTAACATGCCCGTCACAAAAATCACGCTGAATCACAGAAAATTTTGACATAATGCTTCTCCTGAACGGGCGGCTGTCGCCGGCGTTGGTGAACTCGACAAGCGGCCCGGCATGTCGAATCAGGTCTCTTTCGGTCCAGGCGCCTTCAAGAAAATTTCGTTCATATTCACGGAATTTTTGGGAGAACCGGCGGCTCCGGGGGTTGAGGCGGATGTGAACCGGAAAAACCCGGAAGCCGAGAAAGGGGACGCCGAAGCGGGAGCGATTTAACTGGATGTTGTCTTTGAGAGCGAGGGCCAGATTCGATTCCAGGAAGGATTGGATTTCGGCCAGTTCGGTTTGCAAAGCGGCTTTTTCCCGGGCAAAAAGGATAAAATCGTCCATGTAGCGGACGTATCCTTTGACTCTTCGCGTCTCTTTGAGGTGGCGGTCCAGGGGGCCGAGATAGAAGTTGGCGAGATGCTGGGAGATGAGGTTGCCGATGGGAACGCCTTTGCCGGGGCGGGCGTGGTATGAATCGATGATTTTCTCGAAAAGGGAAAGCAGGTCGCGTTCTTGAAAATCCGGATCAGAAGCCGCATGGCGACGGCGTGGTCGATGGAGTCGAAGTATTTGCGGATGTCGAGATTGAGATGCCAGGGGTATTTGCGGGCAAACGTTTGTGCTTTCTGGAGCGCCCTTCGGTTGCCCTTGCCTTTGCGGCAGGCGTGAGAGTCGAAGATGGCGTGGAAGAAAAACCCATGCCGAAACCTTCGCGGCGATCATCCGATCCCGCTACAAATATCGGCATGGGGGCCTCTTTTTGCCCTTCAAACCACGCCCATCGAAGAAATCACGTTCAATCACAGTTCAAGACGCCCCAGATCCGCTTCCAAATTCGCCAGCATGGTTTCGAGTTCTTCAACGTCAAGAAGGGCCAGGGACTCGTTGGGCGTTTGGGGGCGTTTGAGCAGTCGCTGGATCAGTTGGATTTGGCCGATGAGCTGGCCCTTTTCCATGCCCTTTTGCATGCCCTTTTCCATGCCCTTTTGCATGCCCTTTTCCATGCCCCTTTCCATGCCCAAATCAATCAACTGCTTTCCGGCAACCGTTTCCTCAAGAGGGGTCAACTGTATCATTTTACTTATCTCCTCCAGCGTAAAAGTTTTAAACCGCTGCAAAATGGCGTATTCCAGCAGCTCGGTCAAGATCTTTTTGCGGTCTTCCGGCAACGCCATCGCGTCGATGCCCGCCTTCCATTGGCCAACGGCTTCGGGCAGGTCGGCTTTGTTTTCAAGGGTCAGCGGCTTCAGGACGACCAAGGGCGTTGCGTCGGCCTGTATGCTTTTTAAGCATTCGATCAAGTTGCGCCGGATCAGTTGATTGGGCGGCGCTGGGTCCAGGGGCGGATTTCCGGGGTCCAGACGCGCGTCGATAAACAGGACGACGGCGACAAACGGGCGGTGGTCTTTTCTTTGCTCGTGGAACGCGCAGATTTCCCGGAACAGCCGCCAGTAGATATTATGGTCCCGATAGCCCTGGATTTCAAGGAATATGTCGGGTCCTTTGTCGCCGACGTTTTTGAAATAGCCGTCGAAACGCTTTTCCGTGCTTTTAACGGTTATGCTTTCGAACCGATAGGGGCCGGAAACGTCCAGTTGGACGAGTTCCAACATGCTTTCAGGGCTGAAGCGGAAGAGTTCGTAGAAGAGTCCGTCGGTTTTCATTTTGGCTTATGTCTATTGGCTGTTTGAACTGTGATTCACCTGATTTTTATGATTTTCATGATGGCGTTTCAACATCATACTTATCACATAAATCAGGTGAATCACAGTTCAAAGACCCTTCCAGCTTTTTCTCCAGCTTGCCCAACTCTTCCTTCATAATGGCGATGACCGCGTCGCCGTATTTGTCGACCCGGCCCCCGCCCACGCCGTTTAGCTTTTTCAGGCCGTTTTTGGTGACGATTTTGTCCTGAACGATGGTCGCCATCTGTTCGTTGGTGAAGATGTTGTAAAGCTGCACCGCTTCCTTGTCGCCGGTTTCCTTTCGCCAGTCCCGGAGGCGGGCGTAAATGGTGAAGTCTTCCGGGGAAAGGACTTCCTTGTAGTCGATTTTCCGCTTGACTGGCATGGCGCTTTTGGGGGGGCGGTATTCGCCCTCGCCGGTCTGGTATTCCACGGCCATCAGCCGCATCGGGGATCCGCTGGCCGCCCAAAAGCCCGGTATAATTCGCGCTGCCAACCCCCGATTCCTCGGCCATATAAATAAATCACGTAAGACGCCGCACCATCGGCCGGGTCCCAGCTCACCGTCGCCCTGCCGTCGCCGGCCGTGGCCATGACGCCGGTGGGCGAGTCCGTCGTCGCAACCGCCGCCTGGGGCGTGGCCGACGCTTCCGCCGACGCCGGGCCTTCCCCGGTCCCGTTGACCGCCGTCACCACATAGAAATAGTCCTCGCCGTTGGTCAGCCCCTCGTGGACATAAGACGTCTGGGTTGCATCGAACACGCCGTCGTTGACGGACGGACTCACCCCGGCCGACCCTGCAAAATAGACGTTGTAGGACTCGGCGGTCGTCGCCGGGTCCCATGAGAGGGTGACCGACCCGTCGTGCGTACAGGCGCCCATTGGGACGTTCTCAATGATATGCAACCGATCCTCCCACCAGATTTCGCGTGCGAGGTATTTTTCGGTAACTTTCCCCCCGCAATAAAAACAACCCCCATACTCAGCCATATTATCCACTCATTTCATTTTTCTATCACCGGTTCCGCTCAAACGGCGTCATCCATTTGGGTACCATCGGGACATAAACCGTAATGATGAACAATCGCTTTTGATAATTTTTCCCCTCTGCTTTCAGGTGGATTCACACCGCCAAATACCGCCGCCGCATCGCCGCATCCGACCGCAAATCGTCGACGCTCCCGCTGTATTTGATCGACCCGTTGTCGATGATATACACCCGAGAACTCAATCGCAAGGCCACGGACTGGTTCTGTTCGGCCAAAAGGACGGTAAGCCCCGCGTCGCGGAGTTTTTCGATGCCGTCGGCCAGCATCTCGACGATGAGGGGAGCCAGGCCCTCGGTGGGCTCGTCCAGGAGGAGGAGTTTAGGTTGGGTGACCAGGGCACGGGCGATGGTGAGCATCTGCTGTTCTCCGCCGCTCAGGAAGCCGGCGCGGCGCCTGTCGATGGCTTTCAGGGCCGGGAAAAAGTCGTACACCCGGTCGCGGTCCCATCCGGCGTCGCCCTCCCGGGGTTTCCGCTGGGAGATTTCCAGGTTTTCCCCCACGGTGAGGTCGGCGAAGACCCGGCGGTCATCGGGGACGAACCCGATGCCCCGCCGCGCGACGCGGAAGGGTTTCTCGCCGGTGATCTCAACGCCATCAAACCGGACCGTTCCCTGCCGGGGCGGCGTCAGTCCCATGATGGATTTCATGGTGGTGCTCTTCCCCGCGCCGTTGCGGCCCAGCAGGCAGACGATCTCGCCCCGGTCGACTTCAAGCGACACCCCGAACAGGATGTGGCTGAGGCCGTAAAAGGTATGGATGGATTCCACTTCCAGCAGCATCATCCGCCTCCCAGATACGCGGCCTGGACCCGCCCGTCGGCCCGGACCGTCGCCGGGTCTCCCTGGATCAGCGTTTGTCCCGCCTGCATCACCATGATCTCGTGGGCGATGGAAAAAACCATCTCCATGTCGTGCTCGCAGAAGAGAATCGTCAGCCCCATTTCCTCGGACAGACGGCGCATGAGGTCCAGGGCCACGGACGTTTCATCGGCGGACATGCCGGCGGTGGGTTCGTCCAGGATCAGCAGTTCGGGCCGGTTGCCCAGGGCGATGGCCATCTCCAGCACTTTCTGGTCGCCGTGGGCGAGCTGTCCGCAGACCCGTTCGGCCTTGTCCGCCAGCCCCACGCTTTCCAGGATGGACATGGTTTCCTCCCGGGCCAGGGATCGGGCCGGCGAAAAGAGCCGAAACGCCATCCGTCGCCGAGACAGGATCGCCGTCTGGACGTTCTCGAACACGGTCATCCGGTGAAAGATGTTGACCACCTGGAAGGACCGGCTGATTCCCCTCCGGCAGACGGCATGGGCCGAAAGCCCCGCGATGGATTCCCCTTTGAATCGGATCTCGCCCCGGTCCGGCGTCAACTGCCCGGTGATGAGGTTGAACAGCGTGGTCTTGCCGGCGCCATTGGGGCCGATCACCGCCACAACCGCCCCCCTTTCCACCGAGAGCCG
>JAABTD010000215.1 GCA_011390065.1 Desulfobacteraceae bacterium | reverse complement strand
CCCATAACGGGCTATGACGATCTCTTCCCCTTTTTCAACAGAGGCGATCAGCTTGGAAAGCTGCGTCTTTGCTTGATGGATGTTGACGATCTGCTGCATGTCGCATCTCCACGAATTGATGTAATTGAACTAAGTTTAGTCTATTCCGGAAACCATTTGGAGTCAAGGCCGCATTGCACCAAATCATTTTGTCATTGACATAGGGTTGGTCAGCGCATTATATTTTTATGTTTATGGAAGACCTATACACATCTCTTTTCAGAACGACCGCCGCCGCCCACCCTTCATTTCCCTGAACCCCGTTTATGCTCTATCGAAATTGGAGGCTCCGACAAGCCTTTCAGGAGAAATTGCGTTCCGCGCGGAGACCGGTCTGAAAAAAGTCAACCCAAAAGGATAATCAATGACAGCCACAGCCTCAAAAATACCCGAAACCGGATTCCCTGAAACGGAAATCGCGCGCCGCCGCACTTTCGGGATCATCAGCCACCCGGATGCGGGCAAAACCACCCTCACGGAAAAACTGCTGCTGTTCGGCGGCGCGATCCAGATGGCCGGCGCGGTCAAGGCGCGCAAGGCGAGCCGCCACGCCACCAGCGACTGGATGGCCATCGAACAGGAGCGCGGCATTTCGGTCACCAGCTCCGTGATGAAATTCGATTACCGCGGTTACGAGATCAACCTGCTGGACACCCCCGGTCACCAGGATTTTTCCGAAGACACCTACCGGGTCCTGACCGCGGTGGACAGCGTGGTCATGGTCATCGACAGCGTCAAGGGCGTCGAAGCCCAGACCCGCAAACTCATGGAGGTGTGCCGGATGCGCAACACCCCCATCCTGACCTTCGTCAACAAGCTCGACCGGGAGGGGATGTCGCCCCTGGATATCCTGGCCGATATCGAAGAGACCCTCCAGATCGAATGCGCGCCGCTGTCCTGGCCCATCGGCATGGGCAAGCGCTTCAAAGGCGCCTACAATCTGTATCGGAAAGAGCTGAACCTTTTCACCCCCGGACTGGAACGGCTCTCCGACGAAATGGTCACCATCAGCGACCTGTCGGACCCCGTTTTGGACGACCTTCTGGGCAGCCAGGCCGATGAACTGCGGGGCGACGTGGATCTGCTGGAAGGCGCGGCCAATCCCTTCGACCTGGCGGATTACCTCAAAGGAAGCCAGACCCCGGTCTTTTTCGGCAGCGCCGTCAACAACTTCGGGGTGCGGGAGATGCTCGACACGTTCGTGGAGGTCGCGCCGCCCCCGCAGCCGCGCCAGACCACCACCCGGACGGTTCGCCCGGAAGAGGAGGCGTTTTCAGGTTTTGTCTTTAAGATTCAGGCCAATATGGACCCGGCCCACCGGGACCGGATCGCCTTTCTCCGCATCTGCTCGGGCAGGTTCCAGCGGGGAATGCGCGTGCGCCATCACCGCCTCGGCAAGGAGATCACCGTCTCCAACCCGATCATCTTCATGGCCCAGGATCGGGCTTTCGTGGAAGAGGCCTGGCCGGGCGACATCATCGGCATCCACAACCACGGCGCCATCAAGATCGGCGACGCCTTTTCCGAAAAAGAGCCGATGAAATTCACCGGGATTCCCAATTTCGCCCCGGAACACTTCCGGCGGGTGCGGCTGAAATCCCCCCTTAAGGCCAAGCAGCTTCAAAAAGGGTTGACCCAGCTGGCTGAAGAGGGGGCGGTGCAGGTCTTCCGGCCGAGGATGGGGGGCGCCTTCATTCTAGGAGCGGTCGGATCGCTCCAGTTCGATGTGACGGTGATGCGGCTCAAAGCGGAATACGGCGTGGATGCGGTGTATGATCCCGTGGATTACAGCGCGGCCCGATGGGTCCGGTGCGACAACAAAAAGCGGCTGAAGGAATTCGAGCAAGCCAACCGCGCCAACCTGGCCCTGGATGCCGAGGAGAACCTGGCCCTTCTGGCTGCCAATGAGTGGCGGCTCGACTATGTGATGGAACAGTGGCCGGACGTGACTTTCCTGAAAACAAGGGAGCACCGGTGACCGCGGCCGGCGAAGGCGGGGGCATCGTCCACCGCCGATTCCCTTCGGTTGCGCGTCATCTTAGGTCTCAATGGCCGGCAGAAAGACCTCGAAGGCGGCGCCCCGGCCATCGACGTTTCTGACCCGGATGCCGCCGCGATGCCCTTTGACGATGCCGTGCACCACCGACAGGCCCATGCCCGTCCCCTTGCCGACCTCCTTGGTGCTGTAATAAGGGTCGAAGATCCGGTCGGCGTCTCCGGGCAAAATGCCGGGACCGGTATCGCAGACGGTCAACCGGACATATCCGCCGGGGGAGAGATCCGGATCAAAAGCCGCCGTTTCTTCGTCCAATGCAACGGGTTCAAGGGCGACCTCCAGAAGGCCGCCCTCTGCCGACATGGCGTCCGCGGCGTTGCTGCACAGGTTGCGCATCATCTGAAGAATCTGATCGACATCGGCTTCCACCTCAGGCAACTGATGGGCAAGGGACCACCGAACATCGATGGCGTCCGGAAGGGTCGACCGCATCCGTTCCAGCGCTTCCTCGACGATGGGCGACAGGTTCAGCGGCTTTTTTCTCTCCCGGAATTTGCGGCTGAAGATCAACAACTGCCGGACCACGTCCCTGGCGCGAAGGCCGGCTTTTACGACTTCATCCAGGAACCGCCGGGCCGGGCTCCATTCCGGTATGTCCTCCTGGGCCATTTCGGCATTTCCGATAATGATGGCGAGAATGTTGTTGATATCATGCGCCACCCCGCCGGACAGCGTGCCGATGGCTTCCAGTTTCCGGGCCTGGAACAATTGGGCCTCAAGACGCTTTTTCTCTTCTTCATATCGAACCCGGTCCGATATGTCGCGAATAAGGCCCAGAAAGCCGACCCTGACGCCCGCCATGTCCTTGAGATCGAAGACATTGAGTTCCCCTGGAAATCGCTCCCCGGATTTTTTCCGAAAATCGACGTTCATAACGAGCCGTCGGTCATGGTCCTTCTTTTCCAGCAGCTCTCCCAGGTGGCGGTATTGGGCCGGGTCGGCGTAGAGCATAACGGACTTTTGTCCCAGGACCTCGTCCAGACAGTGCCCGAACAGATTCGTGAACGTTTGATTCCCGGAAATGATGTTGCGATTCAGGTCCACCACCAGAATCGCATCCCGGATGCTTTCAAAAAGCGCTTTGTATTGCTCTTCGCTGGCCCTCAGTTCCCGTGTTCTCGTTTCGACGGCCTTTTCCAGATCCTCCTTGCTTCGGAGCAGCAATGCCTTGCGGTGATTGTTTTCGAGGATCAGGCCGATGAGGTTGAGGGTGTTTTCAATATACGGGCGGTATCCGGCGAAGCGGTCCGGGTCCGTCAAGCGCAACAACAGCAGGCCGTAAAGGTCGAAACTGGTTTCGATCTTCAGACATTCAAGCCCGTGGCTGTTCTTGAAGTCAGCCAGGGGCGAGTCAGGGCTTTTTTGCCGCCGCAACCGATCCGTCAGCGCACCGAACACCCTCAGGCAGCGCTCGGCGTCAACGGCCGGATCGCCGATGTCCGAGTGGTAGGCGCCGTTGATGAACATGCCGGCGGACTGGACCCCGGGGATCGAGGAAAGGCCTCTGCAGACGAATTGCGCCAAGGCGTCATTCTCCTGCATGAGATGGATGGTGCTCTGGAGCAGGATGATGTTTCCAAGCACCTTGGCGTCAACTTCGCGCATGCTGGCGACTCCCTATGAACGATTCAACCGCTCATTGTATTCCTTGAGAAACACGTCCGGCTCGACATAGCACGGATTCTTCACCAGTTGCCCCCGTACGATCATCATGGGATGCACGCTCAGCATGTCCATGACCAGCGCCCCGTCGAATCGCCGGGCATCATACTGGCAAACGGTCGTAAGCGGATGATGCTGTAGAATTTCATTCAACTTTGCTTCATAGG
>JAABTD010000214.1 GCA_011390065.1 Desulfobacteraceae bacterium | reverse complement strand
TTCATAGGCAAGAAGATCCGGCACGGTCGATCGCCCCTCGATGAGCGCCCAGGACATCTCCCCCGCGCCTCGGGCGCCGACGTATCCTTCCTTGAGGGCGGCGTCGTAATAGTCGCCGACGAGCCCCAGCATGAATTCAGGAGAGAAATATTCCTCCGGACAATGCGTGTGATGTCCCCGCTCGATGTCGAAGTCCTTCTGCTTCTCATCCACGTCGACGCCCATCGCCATCAATTCCGTCCGCATTTCGTCGGGTGAAATATCATCGACGAGGTACAGCACCTTTTCGTCGTCGAACAGCCCCTGCTGCAGGTACTTGGCCATGGTCCGCTTTCTTTCGACGTCGTCGTTGTAGAGGTAGATGATGTGATTCCCCTCCCTGAATCTCTCCTCCGTGAACCCCAGGGAAATTTCCCTGCGTTGGTTTTCCATCCGGGCCCCCTCTCGCTTTTCTGGGTTTCTTGAAACTGAAACATCTTATAACAGGGTGTACGCAACGGGACGCAATGTCAAGCAAAGACTGTCATCCCTCAGTTGGGGGCCGGGAGCACTACAGGCGAATTCTCCAGATATTCTCCATAACATCTTATGTTAATGACGTAATAGAGATGCTAAGCAAGCTGGACTTTCTCCTTTTTGATAATTATTCTTGACAAAACCCTCTCTTCTCTTATGTTTCAACCATGAGCGTGCGAGACTCGAACAAGCTCATTTTTCATTCCCTCTGACAAAGGGAAGCCATAAGGAGTATTATCATGAAGACCATTACACCTGACAGCCTCGTACCCATGACCTTTGACCTTCGCTGGAAAAGCGATGATGCCGCTCACACGGAACGGTTTTTCTCCCAGGTCAATCTCTGGCGGGATCTGCTGCCCGGGGATCTTAAAACCGAGTTGATGGCGAGCGCTCCCGGCGATCGATTCGACCTGAGCCTGCCCCCCGGACGGGAACTCCCCCCCCACGATCCGAAGAAAGTGACGGAGCTGAAACGGGAGCAGTTTGACGAGGGCGCGGCAACCCCTCGCTACGGACGGTTCTATCCCAAAGGGCTGCTGAAGGGATTGGCCAACGTGTTCCCCCAGAACGTCCAGCCGTTTCGATGCGTGGGCGTCGATTCCAGCACGCTCAAGGCCGATCTCAACCATCCGCTGTCCCGGCGGCCGCTGGAATTGACGGCGACGGTGGAAGATGTCCGTCAGAAACCCTACGACCGGGGCGGGTCCTGCGAGGCGCTCATCGAGTGCATCGCCGACGGCCCGGGAATGCAGGTTCGGTGGAACGGACGGGCCACCGACTTCAGCGGAAACGGGGTCCTGTCGCGGGAGGACGAAGCGCCGGACGAGCGGTTCTACGCCAAAGCCCGCAAGGTGAACCACATCGACGACCGGGCGATTGACGAAATCTCGCGGCTTTACGGCGAATTGACGTCGCCGGGGATGGATGTGCTGGATCTGATGAGCGCCTGGCGGTCCCATGTGCCCGAATCGGCGGACCTCCGGTCCCTCGTCGGGCTGGGCATGAACGCCGGGGAGATGGCCGACAACCCGCGGTTGACGGATCATGTCGTCCACGACCTCAACGCCGACCCGAGGCTGCCCTTTCCCGACGGCGCCTTCGACGCGGTCCTGTGCACGGTCTCGGTGGAGTACTTGACCCGGCCGGAAACGGTGTTCCGGGATGTGGGCCGGGTGTTGCGGCCCGAAGGCCGGTTCATCGTCACATTTTCCAACCGGTGGTTTCCGCCCAAGGCCATCCGCCTCTGGACCGAACTCCATGATTTTGAACGGATGGGGCTGGTGATGGAATATTTTCACCGCTCCGGGGCCTTCAAGGACCTGGAAACCCTGTCCTCCAGAGGCCGGCCCCGTCCCGCATCGGACAAATATTACCCCCAGATGCGGCTGTCCGATCCGGTCTACGCGGTATGGGGTCGGAAGGCGGCTTAACCGCCAAAAGGCGATGGGCTGAAACGCCGACGCTGCTTAAGGCCGGGATCGCCCGCAGGGGCGACCCCGGCCCTTTTTTTGCCCTGTTGAGGCATTTCCGCCATCCTTGAGATCATGACGGTTCTGGGGGTGGCTTTTCTATATATTTAACCCCTTGCAGATGTTCAAAATGGGCGTCCTGGGTCCAGACCCGCGCCTTTTCGGAAAGCGCCGTGGCGTAGATCATACTGTCGGCCATCGGCAATCGGTTCTCGATGCTAAGGAGCGCCGCCTTCATGGCGATCTCCTGGCTCACATCGATAACGATTCCCTGTTTCATCTGCGCCACGGATCGAAGCGCTTTCGACTCGTCGGAAACCAGGTTCACTTTTTTGAACACTTCATAAATGCAGACAACGGATATCACCAATTCATCCGTATTTTCAATCGCCTGGGAGAAGAACGCCGCATTGCCGCCTTCAAAAAAATACTCGATCCAGCCCGACGTATCAACGAGGTTCATACCCGGTCCTCATCTTCCCTTTCGAATGACGGATCGAGACCTTTAAGAAAGCCTCTCATCTCGGCCATTGGCCGAACCGGCACCAACTCGATCCGGTCGTCGAAGCCGACGACTTGCAGTTTCTCTCCGGGTCTCAACCCCATTTTATCCCTTATGCGACGCGGGATGACGACCTGATATTTGGGCGATACCGTGACGGATTCCATATCGACCTCCTTTCTGTAATACGAATATCAAATCGAAAGGAAAACGTCAATACGCATGATGCAAACGATGCTCGACCCGGAGCAGACCTCCGAGGTTTTCAAAACCTCGGAGGTCTCTGTCCGGATTCATCGTCAGGGGCCATTCCTCCGATCCATTATCAATATTTGACGAAGTCGTCGTCCGCCGGTTCGGCGTCGCCTGCGTCTTCCTTCAGGTTGAAAGCGGGGCCGTTTTGGCGCTTCTTCGCAGGTTCCTGGCGCCGGTTCGACGCCCCGCCTTCATGTTTGATGTGGGCAACCCGGGCTTTTGATTTCTGGCGGGGGGTTTCCCATCCATGGGATGCGGCGGCCTTCCCGCGCTTGCGTCCGCCCACCTCGGTTTCGATCCTGAAAAATTCCATGGCGGCCTGGAGCTGTTCCGCCTGGCTGGACAGTTCCTCTGACGTGGACGCCATCTCTTCAGTGGCCGATGCATTCTGCTGGATGACCTCGTCCAGCTGCCCGATGGCCTGGTTGATTTGATCGGCGCCGGCGTTCTGCTCGTTGCTGGCGGCGCTGATCTCCTGAACCAGATCGGCGGTTTTCTGGATGTCCGGAACGATCCGCTTGAGCATCTCGCCGGCCTTTTCCGCCACGTCCACGCTGGAAATCGACAGCTTGCTGATCTCGGCCGCAGCCGTCTGGCTCCGCTCCGCCAGCTTGCGGACTTCCGAAGCCACCACGGCGAAGCCCCTGCCGTGGTCCCCTGCCCGGGCCGCTTCGATGGCGGCGTTGAGGGCCAGCAAATCGGTCTGTCGGGCGATTTCCTCGATGATGGAGATCTTGTCGGCGATCTCCTTCATGGCCGAGACCGTCTGGGCCACGGCTTCGCCCCCCTCCCCCGCGTCGTCGGCCGACTTCCGGGCGATCTTTTCCGTCTCCATGGCGTTTTCCGCGTTCTGGCGGATGTTGGCCGCCATCTGGTCCATGGAAGAGGACGCCTCTTCCGCCGCCGCCGCCTGCTGGGAAGCGCCCTGGGACATCTCCTGGGCGCTGGAGGAAAGCTCCTCGGACCCGCCCGCCACATTTTCAGCCGCCATCTTGACATCCGCCACAATGCTCCGCAACTGGTCGATCATCCCCCGCAAGGCATCGGCCAGGTTCCCGATCTCGTCTTTCTGATCCACGTCGATGGCGGCGGTCAGATCTCCCCCTGCGACTTGCTTGGCAAACTCCACGCCTTTGACCAGAGGGCCGACGATCGCCCGGGTGATCACCACGGCGATGATCACGCCCAGCGCCAACGCCGCCAGAAGGCCGACAATCATGATGGTGGACGACGAGGAGAGCGAGGATTCGGCCTTTCTGGCGATATCAAGGGTTTCGGAGATCCCTTTTTCGGAAACCGCCGCCGTCTGGACCAACAGACCCTCCGCGGTGTCGTTGCGTTTATTGTTCAGCGCCTCCAGTGCGTTCCATTCTTTCAGATAGGCTTCCATGGCGGCATGATAATCGTCTGCGGCCTGCCGGACCGCCGACAGGTTTTCGAGATTGCTCTTCTGCGTCGTGCGGGCCTGGAGCCGTCCCAAGATCTCGTTGACCTCCGGAAATTTGATAAAGGCAGCCTGCATTTCATTTGGAGAACGGTTCGCCTGGGCCTTGAAATTGGTCACGCGGATCTCGTTGCCGATATCGATCACCTCGTTGATCCGGTTGATCTTCCATAACAGGTCCTTCACGGCCTCGCTGTTGGAGATGCCGGAAAGGCTTTCCTCCGTGAGCCGGTTTTGATCCGCCAGATAAACCTGGCAATTTTCCATAAACCTTATGGCCGCCTTGTCCATATTGTTCTTAAGACCGCCGAGGTTGCGAATGGCGGCAACCGTCTCATCAAGCAGTTTTTCATAAGCGGCCTCGGCGGCTTTGATCTCCCGCACCGCCTCCCGGAGCCGCACGAGTTCCGTTGATCGTTCCGCCAGATCGGCGGCCTCCTCAAGGTGGTTCTTGAGCGCCGCCAGATCGCTTTTTCCTTCCTCCAGAAAGGCTTCATCCCGGCTGTAAGCATAACCGCGGTTGGCGTACATGGCCATCCGGGCGGCCCGTTCCACGCTGTTGGCCACGGCCACCTCGGGCGCATATTCGCCCGACAGCAGGGCGGCCTCGTCCGCCACCTGGTGCATGTTCCAGACGGCCAGACCGCCCAGCAGAAACGCGATGAAAATGAGCAGGCCGAACCCCAATCCGATTTTAAAACTCAATTTAAGATTTTTCATGTTCTTCTCTTTCCCTGGCTTTCCAAGACATTAATATGGATATGGTTTTCCGGATGCAATCCCATTGATGCACCGCAACGTCCGCATCCCGTTCAAAGCGCGGGTCACGGGCCGGACACCCGGTTTCGTCCCGCCGCCTTGGCCGCATAAAGCGCCTTGTCGGCCTCGGCCATCAAGTCGATGGGATCGCCGCTCATTGTGGCCACGCCGAAAGAGGCCGTCACCTGCCCAAC
>JAABTD010000213.1 GCA_011390065.1 Desulfobacteraceae bacterium | reverse complement strand
CGTACCCCTACCGAAAGGATGACGGTCGGGAAAATGAGTCTGCTCCCAAAAATATACGCCGTGTGTTGCGGGGCGGCGCGTTCGACGACGATGCAGTCTACGTGCGGTGCGCCGCCCGGGACGGGTGCGACCCGAGCGCCCGGGACAGGGACTACGGGTTTCGGTGTGTGTGCGCTCCCAATACCTCTGGCCTCTGATGCCTCTGGACTCTGGCACTCTGGGTATTCTGGACTCTCTGCTAGTGGGATGATGGACCCAAAACCGATAGCCAAACCCGCCCGAGCGCCCTTCAGGGCGCTTCCCCTATTTGCCGGGGGCTTCAGCCCCCGGCATCGGACCTGATGCCCTCAATGCCCAAACATTCCCTCCAAACCCACCCCCGCCTCATCATCGGCGCCCAATACTTCGTCCACTTCGGCGTCCTGGGCATCTTTCTGCCCTATTTCAACCTCTACTGCTACCACCTCGGCTTCAGCGGCCTCCAGATCGGGACCCTGTCGAGCCTCCGGTCCCTGGCCATGATCCTCTGTTCGATTCTCTGGAGCCTGATCGCGGACCGGTTCGGGGTCCGTCGGCCCATCTACATCCTGTGCAGCTTCGCCTATCCGGCCCTCTGGTCCCTCTACCTTTTTACCGACAGCTTCGTCCCCATGATCCTGGTCACGCTGGCCTACGCGATCTTCTTCGCCCCCATCGTCTCGTTCCTGGAAGCCTTCGCCATGGACGCGCTGGGCGGGGACAAAAAAGGGTACGGCCGGCTCCGGGTCTGGGGCACGCTCTCGTTCATCGGGGTGGTGACGATCATGGGGAGGGTCATCGACCGGGTCCCCATCGCCGTCATCCTGGTGCTCATCCTCTCCGGGGCCTCGGTCCAGGCGGTCTTTTCCCTGGGGACGCCGAAGGTGGCGATCCGAAAAAAACAGGGGTTTTTCACCGGCGCCCGGGACCTCTTCACGCCGCCGGTGGCGGTCTTTCTCTTCTGCAGCTTTCTGATGCTGGTAAGCCACAGCGCCTACTACGGATTCTTCTCCATCCACCTGGAACAGCTCGGCTTTTCGGCCGGCTTCACCGGCGCGGCCTGGGCCCTGGCGGCCGGCGCCGAGGTGCTGGTGATGGTCAACTCCAGCCGGATCTTCGCCCGGTTCTCCCAGGAGAGCGTCCTGATCTTCTCCATGTCGGTGGCCGCCCTCCGGTGGTTCACACTCTCCCAGGTTCAATCGCCCCTCCTGATCCTGCTCTCCCAGACCCTCCACGCCGTCACCTACGGAACCTTCCACATCGCCAGCATCCTTTATATCGACCGCATGTCCCCCGGCGTCGCCAAAACCGTCGGCCAGGCGGTCAACCATTCCCTCACCTACGGGCTGGGCCTGATGGTGGGGTTCATGGTCAACGGCGCCTTGTTCGAGCGGGTGGGGACATTTGCCATGTTCGGGGTCAGCGGAGGGGTGGCGTTGGCGGCGGTTATTTTGTCTTATAGCGGCTTTTCAGCTCATCGAATTCGGTGATCGCTGTTTTGATGGGGATCGAAAAGCTGATGCCTTCGATATTGGAACCCGCTATTTTCCAGGTATTTATGCCCACGACCTTCCCCTCTTTGGTAATCATCGGTCCGCCGCTGTTTCCCTGATTGATCTGAACATTGCTCTGGAGGTACTGATCCCGATACCCTGAAAAGACCCCGGAAGAGACGGAATGGCTGAGGTTCAGGGGGCTTCCCACTGCGTAAAGGGCATCCCCCTGGGCCAGCCGGTTGGAGTCGGGCTCCAGGAAGGGGGTACTGTGCCCGTCCAGCTTCAACAATGCCAGATCATGATCGCGGCTGATTTCCACCACCGACACCCCCAATTCGGTCTCGTCGGCCAGGACGATCCGAGGGGCATTGTATTGGGCCTGCAATCGTATCGTTTCCAGATCGGAGCGCTTTTTCTCGTGTAACCGGACGGCCTCTTCGTATTTCGCTTTGAACAGGTGAAACTGTTTTCTGGCTTTAAGCTGTCTTTCGGCCTGTTCCAGCTGCTGCTTCTCCATTTCCAGCATGGCCTTGTATTGTTCGATGGCATTTTCATCCATTTCAACGACATGCCGGTTGGTCAGGATATACCCGTCATCGGTGATGAAGAATCCTGCGCCGGCCCCCAACTGCGTTTTAACCGTGACGGACGCATTGGCCGCTTCTTCGATCATGTTTTGCGGAGGGCGGCTCAGGGCCAATTTTTCCGCCAGATCGATCTTCTTTTTCCCATTTTTCTTTTTGGCCTGCTTGGGCGGGTTATATTCCGGGGGTTCTTCTTTTACAATCCGGGCCACGCTGTCTTTCTGATAGCCGATGATCGAGCCGAATCTGTAGCATTTGATCTGATCGCCTTCGGTCCACGCCCTTTCCGTTTTGATCCGTTTGCCGTTTTTCATGATGAGAATATCGGCGACGGACACGGTGGGAGCTTGAACGAGAACCAGACCCATCAACATTAAAACCATTTTTTTGCCGAACATGTCTGACATCCTCTATGTTGTTGGCATTTCAATATCCCTAAGCGCTCGGATCACACCTAATTGATATTATAAAGTTAGAAGACCTCGCGCGATTTTTCAACCTCTAGTTCGGCATCGGATGAAAAATGAGCATTTGGCATGAATATTTCATTTCATAGAAGGAGATCCGCCGTTGCGGAGTAGTCAGCCCCACCCGAATCTGATATAAAGCAGGAATAGACGGGTTGATTTGCGGCGGACTCGAAATAAGGAGAAGGGACATGGCGGACAGGAAGACTCCTACCCGAATGCGGCAACTGGTGGACTGGAGCGCGGCGGTCTGGGCGGGCCTCGTTTCGGGGATCGTCTTCTTTCTGCTCAACCTGTTTCTGGCCCCCCTCATCATGGGCGGCAACGCCTGGATCATGACCCGGTTCATCGCCTCCATCGCCATGGGGGAGGGGATCCTGGCGCCGCCCGCCACCTTCGATATGACCGCCTTTGTCGCAGCCATCCTGGTCAATTTCGTCATCTCCATGGGATATGCGCTGCTCATCGCCTGCATCGTCCACCGGGGCGGGCTTCTGACGGGTATCCTGGCCGGCGGGGGCCTGGGGCTTGCCATTTACGGCATCAATTTCTACACCTTCACCTATTTCTACCCCTGGCTCTTTCCCCTGTGCGGATGGACCATGGGGTTCATCCACGTGATCTTCGGGGCCCTGGCGGGGGGCGTTTACGAATTTCTGGAAGTGGAGGAATTCGTGCCGGTGGAGGAGGAAAAATAGGCATTGATCATCGTGTCGGCCATTTTGGGGCGAACACAAGGTTCGCCCCTACCGGAATCGCCGGGTTGCGCCGTAGGGGCGATCCTTGTGATCGCCCTTTTTTGGCGGGATCGCCCTTTTTGGCCGGGATTTTGATCAGAGCCGAAAAATAATGCCGAGGATCGGGATATGATCGCGCTGGCCATACGATTGCTGATGGCGCTGGTGGTGGCCGTCTCTTCGCTGTTTTCCTACTGCGGATCGAAGGAATACAACCCGGTCACCGGCGAGAAGCAGTACATCGGCCTGACGGCCCGGCAGGAGATTTCCCTGGGCCTCCAGGCGGCGGACGAGATGATCCGGCAGCACGGCGGCCTTCATCCCGATGGGGCCCTCCAGCGGCGCATCGACAGAGTGGGGACAAAGGTGGTCCGGAACAGCGAGGCGTCGGAGACCCCCTGGAAATTCGAGTTCCACCTTCTCCGGGACCCGGACACCGTCAACGCTTTCGCCCTGCCCGGCGGTCAGATCTTTGTGACGGCGGGGCTCTACAATCGATTCACATCGGAGGATCAGCTTGCCGCCGTCCTGGGCCACGAGATCGCCCACGTCGTCGCCCGCCATTCGGCCCAGCGGCTGGCCAAGGCGGAGCTGACCCGAGGGCTGACCGGCGCCGTCATGGTCGCCTCCGGAGACGCCGCGGCGACCCAGATCACGGCGGTGATCGGGGAGTTGGTGCACATGAAATACGGACGGGACGACGAGCTGGAATCGGACCGGCTGGGCGTCTTTTTCATGGCCGATGCGGGCTACGATCCCCAGGGCATGATCGCGCTGATGCGGGTTCTCCAGGAAAGCCGGTCCGGCGCCGCCATGCCCGAGTTTTTCAGCACCCACCCCAACCCGGGCAACCGGATCGAGAAGATAAAGGAAGCCATTGGGGAGATTCCCCGCAGCCGGGCCGGACGCCGGTTCCCGGACCTTTGGGCGCGGGGGGCGTATGGGAAGGATATCGGGGCGTCAGCGGGGGAGTGCCTTCCGGGCCGGCGTTCGTTCGGTCGCTTTTCTATGGAGACGACGGTTGCCGCCGTCTCCGTCCCCATGGGTTTTGAAGAGTTCGATATCCGACGTCAGGGCCTGCGCGTTTTTGGCGTTTAGCGCCACCACCCGGTTGATCTCTTTGACCGCCTGATCCACCCCTTCGACGCCCCTGGCCTGATCATCCGATATGGCGGCGATCTTGCGGATCAGATCATGGATCGTATTGATGGTTTCGGTCAGCCGGTTGAACCGATCCGCGGTCTTTTCCACCGCCCGCGAGCCTTCGTCGATCTTTTCCGTCATGCCCTCGATCAGCTCCTGGGTGGTTTGCGCGGCCTGGGTCGCCCGGCCGGCGAGATTGTTCACCTCCCGGGCCACCACTGAAAACCCCTGTCCGGCCTCTCCGGCCCGGGCCGCCTCCACCGCGGCGTTGAGGGAAAGGAGGTTGGTCTGGAAGGCGATCTCATCGATGTTTTTGAGGATGGTTTCCGCGGCGGCGCTGTTTTCGGAGATGCGCGCCATCGACTGGACCAGCGACGCCATCAGGTCGTCGGCGCCCTTGACGATTTCAACCGCTTCCAGAGTCAGTTTTTCGGCCGCTTTGGAATGGCCCGCCGTCTCTTTGGTGGTGGTCGATATCTGGTCCAATGCCGCGGCGGTTTGCCGGGTGGAAGCCGACTGGGAGACGGCGTCCTGGGAGACCTGACGCGCGGTGTCCCCGATCTTCCGAATGCTGCCCCCCACCTCGACGCAGATCCGGTTAATGGCGCGGACCAACTGACCGGTTTCGTCCTGCGACCCGGCGGCGAGTTGGCCTGAAAAATCGCCTGACGCCACCTTTTCGGAAAAGCCGACCGCCGACCGCAGTTGCCCGGTGATGGCGCGGATGGTCTTCGTCGAAACCAGCAAAGCCACGGCTGAAAAGAGCAAAAAGACCCCGATCAGCACCTTCTTGATCAAAGAGAGCGCCCAGGCCGAAAGGCGTTGAACACCCTCGGAAAAGCCCCCGGAGAGATTATCGACCGTCCCATTGATCTCGTCCATCCGCGAAAGGAGGGCGGTTTTTTCCGCCGGGGCTTCCGCGGATCGATAGGCCTCCGCCAGGGACCGGTATTCCGCGGCGGCGGCATGGGCCGCCTGGGCGGTTTCCACCAGATCCTTCAGGATTGGATTGTCGGAAAAAAGCGCCGCCAGGATCACGAGGTTCCGCGCTTGCCGGGCGTTCATGGTTGGGAAAGCCGCATCCAGTTCCTCGGCGGCGGCGGTGATCGACTGGCGTCTCACATCGTCGAGGAGGCTGCCGAATTGTCTCGACTCCCCAAGGCTGACCTTCAGGTGCGCATCCAGGTCTCCGATCAGGCTTTCGTCTTCGTTCCGGATAAATTTTTCGAAACTGTTGACCCCCTGGTAGAAATGGACCGTATGGTCCCGCTCCGCCCCTCTCAGGGCCAGAAGCGCATCGATGGCGTCCAGGGCGACGATTCCCACGATTAAAACGACGACGGTGGAAAACACCAGCAGACCGACAATGGCGTAGATTTTTTTGCCGATGGCATTGAATAGATTCTTCAAATCTTTATCCTATTTCCTGTTTCAGGCCTTGGGGCGATGGTCATAATGGCGGGTGGGATGCTTACCCTCTCATGGAAGAAGATGCCGTGGAACTCCATTTCTTATCTGAAGTTTTTCTGGGCGCCTAAAATTGCTTTCGGATGGCCTCATAAACGACTGTGCCGATTCTGAATTTGTGTTCGGAAACAAGTTGGTCAACCAAGTCCATGGCTTCTTATTTTGAGAGCAGGAATTTTTTTTGAGCGCGGATCAGAACGCCGAGCGTCCCGATACTCTGGAATCCTTCCAGGGCGGAAATCCTCCTGACAAGCCGGTCATCCGATAGGACCATACTGGCGCGTTTTCTATGGGCCAGGGTCAGGACGCAGTTATCCGCGAAACTGAGCGCTGCTGCGAAAATATCCGGGTCATGCAAATCAATGACGTTGCATTCGGATATAAAGTCCTGCAAAAATGGCGCTTCGTCAGGGGGAGCACAGGGGCCTAAAACCTCTTGCTTTACGGCTGAGGGGAGCAGTATTTCGGCATTAAATGACGCAGTGATCAGGCGGAGACGATTGATTTTGGAAAGGAATATGAGCGGAGCTGCGTCAGCAATCAGGATCATACGCAACGCTTTCCAAATCCCGTTCCAGCTCTCTCAGGTCGTAGTTCAATTCAATGGATTCCTCCGGCAGCCGAATTAATATGTCCCGGATGCTCAAACCGGCGATTTCGGCGGCGCGAGAAAGCGAGATCGTGCCTTGACGGTACGCGCGAAGGGCTCTTTCGGTCTGGATGTCGGAGTCCCCTTTCAGGATTAAGTGTTTCAGCAGAGCCCCCCGGTCCAACCCCATCTCACCCGCAAGCGCATCGATTTTTTCAGCTTCGCCTTTTTCAACCCGCGTGGAAATCGTAACATTGTTCATGGCGGCGAGTACCTCCCTGTTTTTCTTACATTACATCACAAAGACACTCATGTCAAAAGATGCCGTGATGCATCCCCCCACCACCCCCTTCATCCGGTCCGCCTGGTCGTTCATGGCGTTGGCTGCAGACGAGGCCGCGTCCGAATGGGCCGCGTTGCGCTGGATGGCTTTGTTCATCTCCGCCTCGCCGGCCCGGGGCCCGTTACTCCGGGGCGTTGTCCCGGAGACGAGCGAAGAGGGCCTGGATCGCCGATTCCGGCAGGCGTTTCCGGATGGCGTCGGCCAGAAGGGCCGGATTTTGGGGAAGATGGATCGGTTCCGGCCGGAGGGCGTCTTCTTCCTCTTCCCCGGCATCCTCCGGGGTGATCATCAGGAAGGCCAGGGCGTCGATGAGATCGGGGTCGAATTTCTCCTCGATCCGCATCAACGAGAGCACTTCCTTGGACGTGAGGACCTCCCTGGCCCGGCCCTTGAGGTAGGTCCGGTCGAAGACCATTTCGTCGAACTGGTTGCAGATGGCGACGATTCCGGCTTCCGCCAGCCGGGGCCGTCGGGCGTCGAGACCGATCCGGCTCAGGGAGAGGGCGTTGTGCCAAAGGGCGGCGAAGCCCAGGGCCTCCAGGCGCGGCGCCGGCAGCTCCAGGTGGGCGCCCACGGCGTGGGCCAGCAGGGCACGGGAGATGGAGAGATTGTAGCACCCGGTCATGTGCTCGACGTAGGGGATGTCCACGTCCAGGTACTCGTTGATCCGGAGGACCTCGCGGATCTGGATCCGACCGATGGTCAGCGTGGCCGCCAGGCGGATGAGGAGTTCGGGCGCCTCTTCGGCGTACCGCCGGTAAAACCGGGTTTCGGATAGATGTTCTCGAAGAGCGATCCTTCTCCCACCACCCGGTATCCCGGCTGGACCCCCAGGCCCAGTTGCTGCCGGTTGTTGCCGATTTCGTCCCCGGAGGTCACATCCACCCGGTGGCCGTACTCCCCCTGGCCGATCCGTTTCGTCCCTTTTTTGAGCCGCTGGACCGGAACCACGATGCGGCGGACCACGATGGTCTTGATGATGAGGGCCAGGAGGAATCCCACCAGAAAAATGGACAGGAGGGTGGTGATGGCCACGTTCCGGGTGTGAAGGTAGGCGGCCACCCCCCGCTGGACCATGAGAACCCCCACCGGATCGCCGTTGAAGTCCCGGATGGGGGCGAGTTTGGCGATGCTGCCGCCCCGGCCGATATCGGCGACGCTGACGGCGGCGTTGTTGGACAGGACCGACAGGAGGGTCTCCGCTTCCGGCTGGATGAAGGCGTCTCCCGTCTCCTGGACGCCGCAGGAGGTGATCAGGCGGTCTCGGTTGAACAACGCGGCGTTGATGATCAGGTTCCTGCAGATCGTTTCGACGATGGCCGACCCTTCATCGATGATCCGCCGGACGACCATGGCCCCCACGATGTTCTCCCTCTGGCGGTCATAGACCGGGGCCGCGCCGGTGATGGCAAGGGCGGCCGTGATGTAGGGCCGGGGCGAATTAGGCGTCATAGAGTTTTTTTGGCGCGTGGGAACGCACCAGCACGTTGTACCCTGCATCTACCACGGTCACCATGTCGAGGCCGTCGATGGCGGCGGACGGCCAGATCCTGGCCCAGTTTCTCGCCCAGGTTGAGCCCCAGGAGCACCGTCAAGGTCTTTTTCTGAGCGAAGGGGTTGGCCATTCCGCCGAATAAGCATCTTTTCATGCCCCCTCCTTTTTCCACATAGGCTTCCGAGGACGACGCCTCGCTCAAACCGCACATTCCCCTCCACCGAGGACAAAAAAGGCTTTCTCCACCTCATGCCGTTCAGGGCCAAAAAACGGCAGAATGTTGCTGGCGGAGATGATGGAAACATCATGTTCCCCGGAACGGCCGCCAAAGGTCAGCAGAATGCGATGTCTGGGCATTTTTACAATTCGACTTTATTGTATATGTCTATCAATTTCAGTTGACAGCCAATCGAAGGCAGCGTCATTTCATCCTCTGCCTCAAAATAATCGGACAGGATCCACTTTTCCCCACTTCTCAAAAAATATTCCACGCGCAACTTGTACTGCGACACGAGAACATATTCCGATAAAGACGAAAGCCGCCGATAATGCGCAAATTTTTCGCCTCTGTCATAGACTTCGGTGGAGGCGGACAACACTTCCACAATCAGGGAAGGGTTCAGCAACGTATCCACCTGGATGTCTTCAAACTCTGGTTCATCGCAAACAACTGCCAGGTCGGGGTAAGCGTACATCCCGGTTTCGCGGACCTTGGCCCGCATATCGCTGACGTACGCCGCGCAGGGCCGGCTTTCCAACTGATGCCCAATAATTTTGGCCAGATTGAAAACAATCTGATTGTGCCGGCGGCTGGCCCCGGCCATTGC
>JAABTD010000212.1 GCA_011390065.1 Desulfobacteraceae bacterium | reverse complement strand
GTGCTCTTCCGATCTCTGTCGCACGATGGTGTGATCATCGGCGATAAGGATGCGGATTTTTTCACTCATGATGCGATTCTCCATCCAGGTCGATGGGGATTTCAATGCGGATCCAGGTACCCTGGCCAGGTTCGCTTCGCAGGTGAAACACGCCATTGTTCAGGGTCACCCGTTCCCGCATGCCGAGGAGCCCGAGGTTGAACCGGTTTCTGCCGATGGATTCGGCGTGGAATCCGACGCCGTCGTCTTCTGCCAGGAAGATAATCCGGGGATAGCCTTTGATGATGGACAGCGAAAACCGCTCGGCCCCGGAGTGTTTCAAAGCATTGGTCAGGGCCTCCTGGCTGAGCCGGTACAGCATTGTTTCGATCTCTGAATTGAGGCGCTGATCGAATCCCACCATTTGGAAGTTGATCTCCAGGTCCGACTGCTTCCCGATTTCTTTGAAATAAAGCTTCAGAGCCGGCTCAAGGCCCAGGTCTATGAGCAATGTCGGGTGCAGCCGATAGGAGAGCCGCCGGATCTCCGACCCGGTTTGCCGGATCATTTTGCGGATCTCTTCGATTTCGTCGGGGATTACGGCATCACGGTGTTTTGCTTCCAACCGGTCCAACCCCAGTTTGATCGCCGTCAGAGATTGCCCGGCTTCATCGTGCAGTTCACGGGCGATCCGGCGCCGCTCATTTTCCTGGTTTTGAAACAGCTTTTTTGTCAACCTCCGCAGCTCCAGACTGTGCTGCCGGCGCATTTCCACCACGCGGGTGTTCTCGATGGCGCCGCCCATAAAACTGCCCAGAGATCCCATCAAATGAATCTCGCGATGACTCAGAACCCGGTCTTCCGGGATATTGAACCCGAAAAAGCCCACCGCCCGGCCTTTGATGGCGATCAGAAAGCAGACCAGCCATAGATGGGTCTGGCTCCCTGTGGCGCGATAACGGATTGTGAATGAAGGATAGTAGGAGTCAAGGGGCAGGTGGTTATCCCTTTCGACGAGGTAGCGCATCAACACTTCGTCTTTGAAAACGATCTGATCCGCCTTTTCCCCCGCGGGTTCGGGTAGATTGCACCGGGCCTCGATCCGTATCTGCCGGGTCTTCCGGTCGATGAGAAAAACGCCTCCCCGGTCCACATGCAACATCCGGCTGACCCTTATGAGGGTGCCGGTCAGAATGTCTTTCAGATCCATGGTATGGTTCAATGCGACGGCGATGCTGTTGATGACCGACAACTCTCGATTGCGCTGATTGACCACCTCCTCGATCTGTTTGCGCCGGGTGATGTCCTTGATGATGCCTTCCAGCTCCACCTCGCCGGTTCGAGCGTTTTCATACACCCGGCTGCTGATGAGCACATGCAGGGTTGAATCATTCCGGGTTTTGAACTCCACCTCATAGTCCTTGATGGCGCCGACGGGCATGATTTTTTCCAGAAACCGGCGCCGATCTTCAGGGTTGCGGTACAGGTCCACGGCCGTCACCCGGCTGAGCAGTTCCTCTTTGGATTTATATCCCATCAATTCAATGCCGGCCTGGTTGATGTCCAGGATTTTGCCGTCCGGGGAAGTCGTGTAAATCATGTCGTGGCTGCCTTCAAATACCCGTGCGTAATTTTTCTTCCGCTGGGCGACTTCTTCCTGGAGCCGTTTGATTTCGGAAATATCCTTGAAAACCTCAAGGCCCCCGGTGACGGTTCCTGCATCGTCCCAAAACGCCGAAGTGGAGCAGATAATGGGGATTTGACGGCCCTCGATATCGGTGATCACATATTCCCGGTTGTGGATGTCCCGTCCTTCAGCCACGGCGCGCTTCAGAGCGCAGTCCCTTTCGCAGATGGAATTCTTGAAGACGTCTTTGCAGTACATGCCCACGGCGTCCCGGGCGGAAAAACCGGTGATCGTCTCGGCAGCCGGATTGAAATAAGTGATCCGCCATTCGTGGTCGGTGGTGAAAAGACCGTCCGGCAAACGGTTCAGTATCTCCACATAACTTTCCTCCGTCTGGTAGATCTTTTCCAGCAAGCCGTGATTGAAGCGTTGCAGCTGTTCCGCTATAAAATGGCTCCGGCCCTTTGGATGGGATGCTTCCCCGGCCTTGAAAACATCACACTCCATACAATCGGCCAGCTTTTTAAAAAAATCATCGGCGACCCGATTGTTGCAGTGGGTTCCGGAATGCAGCCAGCAATCCACGTCCCGCCGGCCGTGGCACGGACACAGCACATGAGAACAGTGCCGCATTTCCCAACAGGTCGGGTGGTCAGCCCGTCGGCCATCGGTCATGAGGGCGTCAAGCGGGCGTTCTTTGCACAGTGAACTCACAGTATGAATCTCCCTTGGCGCGGCAGCGAGACTCTTTCGCCTGAAATGTAAAGCAGCCGTCCGGATAGTCCTCGCCGTAGAGCAAGTCCATGAAAGCCCCTGCCACGCCGCTGAGCATGTAACATTTACCGGATTCGGCAATGCCGTAATCCGTTGCATATCCCCGGGCCTCATAAGAGTCGTTGGCCTGGATTCTGAGGACTTGGCCGGGGATCAGTTCCCGCACCTTGAGATCGCCCCATCCAAAGGCCACGGCCACTGCGGCGAACCCCATGATCTGATCCTCTTTCCGGTCGATCATCGGTTCAACGATTTCGCCCCATTCCCATGAGTTGCGAACCCCATGGAAAGTGGCGTACCCGCATTCCTGGGCGGCTTTCACCAGAAGGGCCGCCGCCTCGGCGCGTCGGGCCGGGCCGAGTTCCCGTTCAAATCCGAAACTGAGTCGATTGTAATAGTGGACCGAAAAAAGAGAGAGGTAAACCCCGAAAAGCGGGATGATGCCTTTGGATTCCCGGATTCGGCTGCCCTCCATCACGGCGTGGATGATTTTTGATCCGTCTATGGCCATTGCCTGGGGGTTCTCCGTGCAGGGTGTTGGTGCGATGCGATGATGAAGGGCCGGCCACGGAGGCCGCCCCTTCATTAAAACTCGCACTATAGACCAATCTCCTGCTGAAAGCAAACGGGAGCTGCTGACTGCAACTGGAAAGATGTGAAGAGGATGGGCGATGTTCCGGAAAACAGGTGTTGTTACACGACTTCTATGAACTTGGACGCATCCACGCCGCAATAGGGACATTTTCGCGGCGCCTTTTCCGCCGCCGTATGACCGCAGACCGGGCAGACATGATACGATGAGGCTGCGACGGCCGATGGATCCTGGAGCGCTTTTTTGAACAGCTTGGCATGCACCATTTCAATGGACATGGCGTACTCCAGGCTGTGGCGAGCCGCCATCTCTTTTTCCGTCACGGCGTCCGCGATCATGGGAGGATACATTTTTTTAAACTCGTAAGTTTCGCCTTCCACTGCTGATGCCAGGTTTTCCGCTGTTTCCCCGACTTTGCCCTCGGACCGAAGGGTCTGGACGGCCGCCGCCGCCTTGTCGGCCGAACTCAGGCTATCGAGGATATCGCTGTCGGTTGCCAGTGCGCGCTGGTGGGATTTGGCATGAATCCATTCGGATTGGGCTGCGGCTCGGAACAGTCTGGCAACGCCGGGATGCCCCTCCTCGCCGGCCTTTTCAGAAAAGGCGAGATAGCGCACATAAGCCTGGGCTTCCCCTTCAATGGCCTGTTCAAGATTTTGCCGGGTTTTGCTCATGGTTCAGCTCCTTTGAATCCCGACGAGTATGGTGCCGGTTCCCTGCTCGTCCACACCGTCGAAGTAATGGGTTTTCAGAAAAACATCACTGAGCGTAGCCGGCATGGCGTACAGAATGGATCGGCATTCGTGCAGATCATCGTCCGTCGCGCAGAACCCGGCCGGCAGACAGGGGATCTCGAAATGGCAGTTCTTGTTCATGATGTCCTGCGGAAAGGAGATCCTGTCTTTGTAAATCACGAAGTTTTTATGCATGAACCACACGTCCTTGCGTTCGGAGAGGGCTGCAAGGGCTGCTTCGTCCCGCACCTCTTCCCCCACGGTTTCATCGCCTTTTTTCAGGATCAACGTGGCCTGGCATCCCCAGTCGAAGTCCATGGCGGTCAGCGCCACATAGACCCGCTCGCATGTCAGGATCTTCCGCATTCCGGTGTTGACCACCTTGCCGAGCCCCATCAGGGAGCGTTCCTCGGCTTCTTCTTCCTTTTGAAGGATGGCATCGAAATCCTCCGACCGCAGGGGACAGGTCCCTTTCAGCCCCGTTACGCAGCCCAGGGCCGCCAGAATGATCCGGTCCACATCCTCCCCATTCCGGGCCGGTCCGGTTTCAGCCAGCGACGGTACGGTGAAAAATCTCATCAGATCAAAACATTTTTCAGTGCAGGCCCGTTCGCACCGGCGGCAGGCCACCCCGTCGCATAAGGCCAGGTCGATGGTGATCTCGTAGCCGTCATCCACCGCCGCCATGGTCAAGGCCCGTTCCGGACAGACCTCGACGCAGCCCTCGTCTCCGAGGCATCCGTCGAAGACAACGGATTTTTTTTCGCCGATGTCGGGGATGATCCGAAGACCCCTGTACCCGAGATCGGGGATGTCCCGATCCACTGTTTTGATCACCTCCGGGAGGGTCTCCACCTCCGTCAGGGCCGGCAGGCCGTATTTGGCGAGAAACCGCTGGTACTGCTTCAGGGGCATCCCTTCGGTCCAGTAGGAAATTTCCAGAATATAGACTTTTTCAAATACTTTTGAGGCTGCGAACATGCAGTGATGCTGCCTCAGATCATCGGCCATGGCCTTCATTTTCCAAAGGGCGTCCACATCCCGGACCATGTCCCGGGCCATGGCCAGGGAAGTGTTGCCCACCTGGTAGATCGTCCGGACGCCTGCCGGAATCATCCCGATTGCCTGGGCTTTCAACGCATCGACGTAGGTGCCCGACGCCCCGGACATGTAGGCGGTCTCGATGTCTTCCAGTCGGATGCCGGCCTCTTTGCAGAGGGTGATGTGGCCGGCTCTGACCGAACCGATGGCTTTGCCGGCCTCCAGCAGATCCTTTTCAGTGAACTTGATGCCGTTGGGCAGATGAATTTCCGAGTCGAATGTCGTGATCCGGGGAATGCGGATGAGGTTGGCTTTAAGGCCCTGGCTGATCAACCCGACAACCCCGGTTCCGGTGATGCCCACGGCCTCCAGCTCACCCTTCGCGACGGTCTTGCCTGAAATCGGATCCACCGTATCGCCGGCACGCGCCGACATATCAGGGCTTAAAACTTTTGTTTCCAGGAGCCCGCCCCTGGGCTTGTCCATGGCGCCGATTCCCCTGTCGTCTCCTTCACCGGGAATGAAATCCACGTCGGAGATGGCGCCGGGGAGCGCCAGCAGGCCGTCTTCGATCTGTTGTCCTTCCATTGCCGGACCTGCGGCCGTGGACCCTGTGTACACCGTGCCTTTCACCACAAGGGCCATCTCGGCATTGGTGCCGTAATCCGTGACGATGGCGATCTCGTCTTTTTCCAGCATGCCGGTCTGAATCATCATGGCCAGGGCGTCGGCCCCGATTTCGTGCTGAACAGCCGGCGGAATCAGGACATCGACCTCCGGCGCCAGATCCAGGCCGGCAATGTCGGCGGCCTTGACGATCTGGGCGTCCCGGGCCGGTGGGATCACCCCCAAAGACGCCAGTTTCTGTTTTCCCGCATAAGCCAGGTCCCGAATTTCAATTTCCTGGAACAGGGAGAGTTGAATGGGGTTGCCGCAAACCGCCATCCGCACCACCTGGTTCTTGTCGATTTTCAGTGCATCGATGACGCGATTGACGGCGGATGTCGCCACCATGTGAGCGGAGTGGACGCCGGCTTCCAGGGCGAAATGGAGATGATCGATGACGTTGGCGCCCGGAAGGGGATGTCGGGTGGTGACGGCAGTTGAAATAATCCGGCCCCCTTGATCCAGGTCAATGGCCTGGCCTCGGAATCCGCTGGTGCCCAAATCCATCGCAATGGCCAGTTTCGGCATGGGGTTTCCTCGTTTCTGTCCCATGGGGGACAACTGAATTTTTTCGAGGCACGTCATGCAACGCCAGTCGCCGCCCTCATCCACGACAATCCTGGCCGGGTGCCCTGTTTCCTCCGCGTGCTGTTGTTTAATGCTCACCCAATACGCCTGGACCTCGGAGCAGGAAAGCCGTCCGCCGACTGCCTTTTCCGCATCGATATGCCACCGGCCGCACCGGGTGCAGGCTGTCGTGTGTTTGATGTGTTCCCCCCGTAGAGACGCAAGGCATTGCGTCTCTACTTGACAACAAAAACCGGGCATAACCGAAACTTGTGTTCCGGTTATGCCCTCTCAAAGAGACGCAATGCATTGACGTCTCTACTAAAAAAGATTCAATCCGTTTTACAGCCCATAAGAACCAGGATTGAACCCCTTGACGTTTTTATATTTGTCCAGGCACTGCTGAATAAAGTCGCCCTCGCTGTCCGGCAGGGCTTCCAGTTCCTTCATGGCGGTTTCCAGCGCCCGTTTTTCGAGCCCGGTTAATTTCATCTTGGAATCGTTCATGATGATTTGGCCGGCCTTGACGGCGCCCGCTCTGGCGCTGGCGTAATTGCCTTTTTCCCGATTGCCGACAATAGCGTTGCCCACTTCCCAGGCGTTGTCGGGGGCCAGGATCAGGCTGTGGGAATCCCGGTACATGTCGGAGTTGACCAGGATCTCTTTCATCTGTTCCTGATACCCCAGCTCGATGGCGCTGTTGAGCATGGCGCAGTCATAGCCCAGGATTTCGGCAAAGACCGACGTGGTGGTGGCGCCGAACATGTCGTGGTATTCCACGGCCTCGTTGCTCCACAGATCGCAGACCGCCATGATTAGATTTCCCGCCAGGTCGGAGTGGGCGCAGGCGCTGGTTTTGCCCTCGGTGGAGATGGGAACGCCGGACATGGCCTTGATGATGGGGTCTTCGTAGGCGCAGTCCTTGGTGGGGCCGGTGGCGCCGCATTCATAGGCCACCAGGGTTCGGGACGCGGCAATGGCCCGGGCCAGAGCCGCCATGACGTGGGGCACGTCCTTGGAGATCATGCCGCCGGCCATGAACATGGCGGTGTTGGCTTCGGAGCAGTTGGTGTCGCCGCCGGGGATGCAGCCGTTGGACTTGGCGATCTCGACGATTTGATCCCACATCCACTCCATGTCGATGGCGCCGAGGACGCCGATGCCGAACAGAATGCCCGCGATGTCGTTACGGATGATGGCGTGGTCGAAAATTTCCTTGCCGCCCATGGACTCGATGGAGACGATGTCGGCGTACTTGGAGCATTCCTTGAAGGATTCGATGACCTCGTAAGTGTAATCGCTCTGCCGCATGTCGTGCATATCGGGTTTGCGCAGGTCGGCGGGGGTGGATCGGTACGCGGCCTTCAGGCCGTACTTCTGAAGACAATCGTCCATCTGCTTGGCGGTCTGGGCTGCAATCTCTCCGCCCCATTTGGGATTATGGGTCATCTGGAAAACATGTTCATTTTCGACCTGGAGCGTCGGGTGTCCGACGATCACCATCCGCTCCAGCGCATCGCCGTTGGCCCGTTCGTATTCCCTCAGCAGGGTCTTCATGGTCTTTTCGCTGCCGGCCCGGGGATGCGGGACCACTTCGGGGTGAACGAATCCGCCGCCGATCTCGATGCCGCGTTTGGTGGTGACCGGTTTTTTCGCGGTGCCGAACATCATTTCCGCGCCGTTTTTGTAAGCCATCTTGGTGATTTTTTGTCGCGCCATGGTTCCCCCTTTGTTTAGGTTAGGTCGTTTGTTTGCATCTGCAACTAATGTAATCAATACAAGTTCCGTGCCTGAAGCATCGGAAAAACAGGGTTTATAACAAATTGAAATTAAATAGCTTTAATTTTATTGCTTCACAGTTTCAGGCGACCCCGGTCTATATGTCACCTCTTGTGACATAAACCGTTTTTTGCGTCACCTCGCGTGACGTTCCTACGCCAAGGCGATTCCGTATTCCGAGAGCCGGAGGTACAGACGGCGCCGGGTGATGCCCATCATCCGGGCGGCGGCGGCTTTGTTGCCGGAAGTCCTTTCAAGGCTTTTAAGGATGAGTTCCTTTTCAATCTCCTGCAACCGGACCCCATCCCGGGGCAGATCGGCGATGCGCGATGCTGTTTCACCCGTCAACGCGGACGCTTCGGCCTGGGCGGCAACTTCCAAAGGAAGATCTGAAAACGACGCTTGCCCATCGGAACACAGGACGCAAAGCCGTTCCACGATATTGGACAATTCTCTTACATTTCCCGGATAATCATACTGCAACAATGCCTTTTCCGCCTCATGCGTCAGTTTGGGAGGAAGCGCATCCAACTTTCCGGAAATGGCCTCCAGAAAATACTGAAGCAACAGGGGAATGTCCGACCTTCTTTCTCTCAAAGGCGGAACATGGAATGGGATGACGTTGAGTCGGAAAAACAAATCATCGCGGAAATGTCCCGCCTCGACTGCTTTTCTCAGATCCTGGCTTGTCGCGGCAATAACGCGGACATCGATTTTTTGGGTTTCGTTGCCCCCGACCCGTTGAAACTCCCTTTCCTGGAGCACCCGGAGCAGTTTGACTTGCAAATCGCGGTCGAGTTCGGAAATTTCGTCCAGAAATATCGTGCCCCCATGCGCAATTTCAAACTTCCCTTTCCGTTTGGCCATGGCGGAGGTGAATGCGCCGCGCTCATGCCCGAACAATTCACTTTCCATCAGATTGACCGGGATGGCCCCGCAGTTGACGGCGACAAAGGGCTGATCCTTCCGCTGGCTGGTCCGGTGGAGGGTCTGCGCAATCAACTCTTTGCCTGTGCCGCTTTCGCCCTGGATGAGCACAGTGCTCGGAGCGTTGCGGAGCTGCTCAATCAGACGGTAGATCTCGTTGATGGCGCGGCTGCGGCCGATGATGGGCCCCAGCCGTTCACGGTTTCGGACCGGCGTCTCCGGTTCTTTTTCTGCCGCCTCCTTTCCGGCATCCAGCTTCCGAATGATTGTGGATAGAACATGGTTGATGTTGTCTTTTAAATTCGGCCCTGAAAATTCATAAAAACCGCCGTCCTGATGAAGAATCGGCCCCAATGGGCTGGTGATGAGGAAAGCGGCGTCGGGAATCTGATTCCTGGATTGATGGAAAAAGCCGCCGGCTCCCATGGCGGAAGATTTCAGGTCGATGACGACCACCCGGACCCGGTTTGAAGCCTCTAGTTCG
>JAABTD010000211.1 GCA_011390065.1 Desulfobacteraceae bacterium | reverse complement strand
GCGCTTTGCCCGACCCAGGGGCGTTTTGCGTGCGATGTTACTCACGCCCCCCGAAGATGTGGAGCATGAAGATGAACATGTTGATGAAGTCGAGATAGAGGGACAACGCGCCCATTATGGCGCCCTTGCGAATCACCCCGGCCTCCAGGTCGGCGGGCTGGGAGTGGGCCATGGACTTGATCTTCTGGGTGTCGTACGCGGTCAGCCCCATGAAGATGCCCACGCCCACAAAACTGATGATCCAGTAGACCATCGGGCTGCGCAAAAAGATGTTGACCACCGAGGCGATGATGATGCCGATCAGCCCCATGAACAGGAAGCCGCCCATGGAGGTCAAATCCTTTTTGGTCACGTACCCGTAAACGCTGCACGCCGCGAAGGTCCCCGCGCAGATGAAAAAGGTGGAGGCGATGGATGCCCTCGTGTACACGAGAAAAATAAAGGATAATGTGACGCCGTTCAGGCCGGCGTACAACAGAAACAGCCCCGTGGCGGTGCCGGCCTCCATGCGGTTGATCCGGGCGCTGATGAAAAAGACCAGTGCCAGTTCCGCGATGATCAGTCCGAAAAAGATGAGCTGATTGCCGAAAATCAGCTGCAAAAGGGTCGGGCTGTTGGCGATGAACATCGCCACCAGGCCGGTGAGACCCAGACCGAAGGCCATCCAGCCGTACACGCTCTGGATAAAGGAATTGACCGCTGCTTCTGTTTGTGTTCTGCTGCGAGCATATGTCGCCATACTGATTGTCCTCCATGAAAAATTTTAAAAATTGATTGTACCCGTTTTTGCACAGTCCGTTGCAGTAGGTATATATATAATACAGTCAACGCACTTTTCAAGGCAAAAGCGACAAGCCGGAACGGTTTGATACAGCGGTTGATAGGGATGAAAGCGGATAAACTGTACGAGCATCTCAGGGAGGTTGCGGAGAAACTGGGCGTTGTGGTATTGGAGCGGCGTCTTCGAAAGGCAGGCGTGACCGCTCAAAGCGGATTTTGCCGCATCAAGGGCGTTCCTCATTACATCATGGACAAGCATCTTTCCACCCACCGGAAAAACCGCTTGCTGGCCGCATGTCTGAAGCGGATGGCGTCGGATGAAATTCACATGCTTCCGGCGGTTCGGGAGTATATGGCGCGGATGGAAAGGGATTGAACAGAAGGGGCAAGTGTGTTAGCTGTATCGCGTGATGACGGAAAAGACATATGCGGATCGCCCGATCTACACGGTCGCCCGACTGACGGCCGATATCAAATCCCTGCTGGAAGAACGGTTCCCTTTTGTCTGGGTGGTGGGTGAGATATCCAACTTCAAGGTCCCGGCCTCCCGTCACTACTATTTTACCCTCAAGGACCCGACCGCCCAGATCAGCGCCGTCATGTTCAAAGGGCAGAACCGGAATCTCCGGTTCCTTCCCGAAGACGGCATGACGGTCACGGGCCTGGGGCGGATCAGTCTTTACGAACCAAGGGGCGCCTACCAGATCATTTTTGAATACCTGGAACCCAGCGGCATAGGGGCGTTGCAGGCGGCCTTCGAACAGCTCAAGACCCGCCTTTCCCAGGAAGGGCTGTTCGACGAATCCCACAAAAAGCCGATCCCGTTTCTGCCCGGGGTCATCGGCGTCATCACCTCCCGGACCGGGGCCGTGGTCCACGATATCCTCAACATCCTGGACCGTCGGTTTCCGAACCTCCGGGTAGAGATTTTTCCGGTGCGGGTTCAGGGGAAGGGCGCTGAAGAGGAAATCGCGGCGGCCATCGAGGCCCTCAATCGAAGGAACAGGGCCGATGTGGCGATCCTCGCCAGGGGCGGCGGATCTCTGGAAGATCTGGCGGCTTTCAATTCCGAACGGGTGGCCCGGGCGATTTTCGCCTCCCATATCCCCCTCATCTCGGCGGTGGGCCATGAGACAGACGTCTCCATCGCCGATTTTGTTGCGGATCGCCGGGCCCCGACCCCGTCGGCCGCAGCCGAACTGGCGGTTCCCGTCAAGGAGGAACTGGTCCGGTCCTGCGACCACCTGACCAGTGCCCTGGGGATCCGACTTCGGCGTCATGTGACGGAGAAAAGGCGCCGGCTCGACGAGACCCTCAAACGACTGGTTCATCCCAAGCGGCGACTGGCGGATCTTCTGATGCGGGTCGATGATCTGACGGCCCGGCTCCACCGGGGGATGGACAGTAACCTCGACCGACGGCGGGAGCGTTTATCATGGCGAAAGCAACGGCTTATGGCCGCCCAGCCGTCGGCGCGGACGTTTCACCTGAAAGAACGGCTCCGGGATCGCCGCCGGGAACTGAAGATCCATTTCAAAGGTTATCTCACCCATCGAAGGGCCCGGCTGCGGGATCTGGCCACCCGACTGACCGCTCTCGACCCCGCCGCCGTACTCGGGCGCGGCTACAGCATCGCCCGCACGCTGCCCGATCAGGCCGTGGTCCGGGATGCGGCGGGAATCGATGTCGGCGGGAGACTGCACCTCACCCTCGCCCGGGGGGCGCTGGTTTGCCGGGTGGAAAAAAAGGAAACCCCATGACCGTAAAGGCATTGACGTTCGAAAAGGCTCTGGAAAAGCTGGAGGGAATCGTCCAGGAGCTGGAATCCGGAGACCTGCCCCTGGAAAAGGCCTTGAAAAAATTTGAAGAAGGCGTGCAGCTTTCGAATCTCTGTTCGGGCAAACTGGACGAGACGGAGAAAAAGATCACCGTGCTCCTGGAAGACGGTCAGGGGGGCTTTGCCGAAACGCCCTTTGAATCAGCGGACGAGTGACCCCGTGTTCGACCTGAAGACGTACCTCTCCGGACAAGCTGAAAAGATCAACGCACAGCTCGACCGCTTGCTGGCGGATCGTCCTGTTCCGCTGATCCGGGCCATGCGCCATTCCCTGATTGGCGGCGGCAAGCGGATCCGGCCGGTGCTTTGCCTGGCGGCGGCGGAGGCCGTATCGGAAGGCGCCGACGACGCTGTGATGCGGGCGGCCGGCGCCATCGAAATGATCCATACCTATTCCCTGATCCATGACGACCTGCCGGCCATGGACGATGACGCGCTGCGCCGGGGAAAACCCACCTGCCATATGGCTTTCGATGAGGCCACCGCCATTCTGGCCGGGGACGCCCTGCTGACCCTGGCGTTCCAGGCGCTGGCGACGTTGCCCCCGGAAAAGGGGATGCGGGTGATCGGCATCATCGCCCGGGCTGCCGGCTGCGAGGGGATGATCGAGGGGCAGATGCAGGACATGGCCTCCGAAGGCATTGTTCTGGACGTGGACCGGCTGGCCGGGATGCATGCGCTTAAAACCGGCGCCCTGATCCGGGCCGCCGTCCAGACCGGCGCCCTTCTGGCGGGCGCCGGAGAGCATCAGCTGTCCTCTCTGGACCGCTATGCGGAAAACATCGGGCTGGCTTTTCAGGTCGCCGACGATCTGTTGAATGTGGAAGGGGACCCGGCGATCCTCGGGAAGGCGGTGGGCACCGATTCGAACCGGCGGAAAAACACCTATCCCGCTTTGCTCGGGACGGCCCGTTCCAGGTCGTTTGCCGAAAGCCTGACCGACAAGGCCCTGGACGCCCTGTCCTTTTTCGACCACCGGGCCGACCCTCTCCGGGCCATCGCCCGATACATCATTGACCGCAACCGATAACCCAGGAGGCACGAATCTCTTGAATATTCTGGACGCCATTGATTCCCCGGCGGACCTCAAGCAACTGCCGCTTTCCAAACTCCCGGATCTGGCCGCAGAGATCCGGGAGATCATCGTGGATGTGGTATCCAAAAACGGCGGCCATCTGGCGTCGAGTCTCGGCGCCGTGGAACTGGCCATCGCCATCCATTACGTCTTCGACGCCCCGCAGGACAAGGTGATCTGGGATGTGGGACACCAGTCCTATGCCCATAAATTGCTGACCGGCAGACGGGACCGGTTCGCCACCCTCCGGCAGCACAAGGGGCTCAGCGGATTCACCCGGATGACGGAAAGTCCCTACGACGCCTTTACCACCGGCCATTCCAGCACTTCCATATCGGCTGGTCTGGGCATGGCCTGCGCCAAGCATTTGAAAAAGGACCGTTCCAAGGTCATATCGGTGATCGGCGATGGGTCCATGACCGCCGGCCTGGCTTACGAAGGGCTCAACCAGGCGGGGGACATGCAGAAAGACCTCATCGTCATCCTTAACGACAATGACATGTCCATTTCGCGGAACGTCGGGGCCCTCTCCTCGTTTCTGAGCCGGACGTTTTCCACCAAACGATTGCAGGGTCTTCGCAAAGAATTCGGCGATTTTCTCAAATCTTTGCCCAGAATCGGGGACGACGCCTACCAGTTCGCCAAGCGATCCGAAGAATCGTTCAAGACGTTTGTCACGCCGGGCATGCTTTTCGAAGCCTTCAATTTCGATTATTTCGGCCCCATCGACGGTCACCGGCTCGGCCATTTGGTGGAAATTCTACAGAACATCAAGATCTTGCGGGAATCGGTGCTGCTTCATGTCACCACCCAGAAGGGGAAAGGGTACGCCTACGCCGAGAAGAACCCCATCTACTTCCACGGGGTGGGCTGTTTTGAAAAAGAAACCGGCAACTGCGTGTTGAAAGACAGCGTGATTCCCTCCTACACCAAAGTTTTCGGGGAGGCCATGGTCGAACTGGCGGCGGAAAACGACCGGGTCGTCGCTGTCACCGCCGCCATGCCCGAGGGCACCGGTTTGACCGCTTTTTCGGAAATCTATCCTGACCGATTTTTCGATGTCGGCATTGCCGAACAACACGGTGTGACCTTTGCCGCAGGCCTGGCGGCCGAAGGGTACCGGCCCGTAATGGCCATCTATTCCACTTTTCTACAGAGGGCCTACGACCAGATCCTTCACGATGTCTGCATCGAGTCTTTGCCCGTGGTTTTTGCCGTCGATCGCGGCGGCATCGTGGGCGAGGACGGCCCCACCCACCATGGTCTGTTCGATCTTTCCTACCTGCGCGCCATTCCCAACATGGTCGTCATGGCGCCGAGGGACGAGAACGAACTGCTGCGGATGCTGGCAACCGCTCTGAACCACGACGGTCCCATCGCTTTCCGGTACCCGAGGGGGGCGGCCGTGGGGGTTCCGATCCAGAAGCCCGTGGAGACCATACCGGTTGGAAAAGGAGAGCTGTTGCGCGAAGGGGACGATGTGCTGATCCTGGCGGTGGGCGCATCCGTCCGGGAGGCCATGGACGCCGCCGACGCCCTTTGGGAAAAGGGGATTTCGGCCGCCGTCGTCGATGGCCGCTTTATCAAGCCCCTGGACCGGGACCTGATTTTGCCCTTGGCGGAAAGGCTCGGGCGGGTGGTGACCGTGGAGGAAAACGTCCGGCAGGGCGGCTTCGGCAGCGCGGTTCTGGAACTCTTCAGCGACGCGGGGCTGTTGGGGAGTGTGACGATGTCCCGAATCGGCGTCGCCGATTGTTTTGTAGAACACGGCCCCCAGAAGGTTCTTCGGGCCAAATACGGGCTTGATGCCGCGGGCGTGACCGTTGCCGCAGAACGATTGGTGAAGGGGCGGGGGTAGTGGCCGGCAAACAGCGGCTCGATCGGGTTTTGCTGGAAAAGGGCTTGGCCGGGAGCCGGGAACGGGCCCGGGCGTTGATCATGGCCGGCAAGGTGCTGGTCAATGACCGGCCGGTGGATAAGGCAGGGGCCATGGTTGCCGCCGAAGACGCCGTCTTTCTGAAGGGAGAGGACATCCCCTATGTGAGCCGGGGCGGATTGAAATTGGCGGCGGCCTTGACGGCATTCGCCATCGACGTTTCCGGACAGGTCTGTTTAGATGTGGGGGCCTCCACCGGCGGTTTCTCCGATTGCCTGCTCCAGAAGGGGGCTGCGAAAGTTTACGCCGTGGACGTGGGCTACGGCCAGCTGGCCTGGAAGCTTCGTCAGGACCCGCGGGTGACGGTCATCGAACGGACCAACATCCGTCACATGGATGCCGACGCCGTCCCTGAACCGGTGGACCTGATCGCCATCGATGTCGCCTTCATCTCCCTCAAAATCGCCGGGCCGGCATCGGCGCCCTTTGCGCGCCCGGGGTCCGATATGATCGCGCTCATCAAACCCCAGTTCGAAGTCGGCAAAGGGCAGGTGGGCAAAGGGGGCGTCGTGAAAGATCCGGATCAGCATGCGGCCGTAATAGACGATTTGAAAACCTTTTTTTCGGAGATGGGCCTTCAACCTTGCGGGGTGATCCCGTCGCCCATTCTCGGTCCCAAGGGCAACCGGGAGTTTCTCATCCATTTGAAAACGTGAGGGCTTCATCCCTCCTCGCCCGGAAAAATGAATGGGATTTTGCGCTTGATTTTTTCTCATTGAATCGATAAATATATCTATTTTGACGTTTAGGAGTTTACGCTGCGTTTCGGCGTGCAAAAATCCAATAGAGAGGAGTTAATGACGGAAATGGTTGACAAATTAAGGAACATAGCCCTGGTGGGTCATGGCGACTCCGGAAAAACCTCTCTGGCTGAGGCGATGCTGTACAAAACGGGCGCAACCAAGCGGTTGGGTCGTGTGGAAGACGGCAACACCGCCATGGACTATGAGCCAGAAGAACTCAAGCGCGGCATCACCATCAGCAGCGCCTTCCATCAGGCGGACTGGAAGAAGCACACCATCAATCTGATCGACACCCCCGGCGATCAGAATTTTTTCTCCGACACCCGCACCAGCATGCAGGCGGCCGACGGCGTGGTGTTTCTCATCGACGCCATCGACGGCGTCAAGGTGCAGACTGAACAGGGATGGGGGTTTGCCGATGAGTTCAATCAGCCGTGCCTGATCTTCGTCAACAAGCTGGATCGGGAGCGCGCCGATTTCGACCGCACGCTTCAGGATGCTGCCGAAGTGCTCGATCCCAAACCGATGATGACCCAGTTTCCCATTGGGGCGGAAGCGGATTTCAAGGGCGTTGTCGACTTGCTTTCCATGAAGGCTTATACCTACGACGCCGACGGCAAGGTCACGGTTGGCGACATACCCGATGATCTGAAGGAGAAAGCGGAGACCGAGCGGGAAGTCCTTATTGAAAACGTCGCCGAAGCCGACGACGAATTGCTGGAGCGGTATCTGGAAGGAGAGGAGATCTCCGAAGACGAGTTCAGGGCCGCCCTCCGGAAAGGCACCCTCAACCGCGCCTTCGCCCCGGTGCTCTGCGGAGCCGCCACCAGCACCATCGGCGTCGAGCCGTTGATGGAGTTTATCGTCGGCTGCATGCCCTCCCCGGCTGATCGCGGACCCAGGGTCGGGGTGGATCCCGCCACCGATGAAGAGACCGAGCGGGCGCCGAGTCCGGAAGCGCCTTTTTCCGCTTTTGTCTTCAAAACCGTGGCCGATCCCTATGCCGGCCAACTTTCCATTTTCCGGGTGGTGTCCGGTACGCTTGGCGGCGACGGCAATTTGTATAATGTCAACAAGGAGAGCAAGGAGCGCTATTCCGCCCTGCTGCGCCTTGCGGGCAAAGAGCAGAAACCGGTCAAGGAAGCGGGGCCCGGCGATATCGTGGCGGTGGCAAAGCTGAAGGAGACCCGCACCGGCGACACCCTGTGCGAGGCGGGCGCCAAGATCCGGTACGCCTGCGCCGAATCGCTTCCCCCGGTGATTTCTTACGCCGTGTCGGCCAGGGAGAAAGGGGAGGAAGACAAGGTTTTCCAGTCCCTGGCCAAAATCATGGAGGAAGATCCGGCCCTGAAACTGACCCGGAACGCCGAGACCAAGCAGATTCTGCTTTCGGGCATGGGCCAGGTCCACATCGAAGCGGTCTGCGAAAAGGCCAGGCGGAAGTTCGGCGTCGAGGTGGAACTCAAGATTCCCAAGGTGCCCTTTAAGGAGACCATCAAGAAAAAGGTTCGGGTCCAGGGCAAACACAAAAAACAGACCGGGGGCCACGGCCAGTACGGCGACTGCTGGATTGTTTTGGAGCCTATGGAGCGGGGCGAGGGATTCCAGTTCGTCGACGCCATCGTGGGCGGCGTGATTCCCAAGGGGTACATTCCGGCAGTGGAAAAGGGCGTGGTCGAGGCATCCGAAAAGGGCATCCTGGCCGGCTACCCGGTGGTCGATTTCAAGGTGACCGTGGACGATGGCTCCTACCACTCGGTGGATTCCTCGGAAATGGCCTTTAAGGTGGCCGGCTCACTGGCCTTCAAGAAAGCCGTCGAGCAGGCCAATCCCGTTCTGCTGGAACCCATCATGAAGATCACCGTCACCACCCCCGATGATTTCACCGGGGACATCATGGGCGACCTGAACGGCCGCCGCGGACGGGTGCTGGGCATGGACAGCAAGGGCAAAAACCAGATCATCACCGCCAACGTGCCCATGTCCGAATTTCTCACTTACGCCCCCGATCTGCGCTCCATGACCGGCGGCCGGGGCATGTTCACCCTGGAATATTCCCATTACGATGAATTGCCGGCCCAGATGGCCGAAAAAGTGATCGAGGCCGCTAAAAAAGAAAAAGAGTAGTTGTTACGCCGCGAGGGCGTCTGCAATTGAAAAAACCCGGTCGGCCTCGCGCCGCCGGGTTTTTTTTGTGGGCGGCATTTGAGGCGCCGCGTCCGGCGGTGTTTGTCTCGGTTTTCGTTTTGTGATATTGAAAAAATAAAGGCGGCGATTTTTCGAAATCCGGATGCAAAGGAAACCCATCATGCGGCGATTTCATTCCTACGGGCCCGTGGATTGCGAGGAACATTTCTGCGCCCCCAGAACCGACCTCGTCGATGGGTGCGTCCGGCGGCTCGTTGGCAATGTCGAAAAAGGCGGCCACTACTTCACCATCTGGGCGCCAAGGCAAAACGGAAAAACCTGGTTGATGCGCCAGGCGATTCGTAAAATCGAAGCGAACCACGGCGACCGGTTCGCGGTGCAGCGTCTTTCCCTGGGCGGGCTGCGGGAGGCGACCTCTCAATCGCCGACCGGATCGTCCGGAATCGAATCCGTGCCGCTTGCGATGGAAAAGCTGCTGAGAAGAGATCTGCCCAATTCCCCCGGCCCGATAAAGGATTGGCAGGATTTCGCCGGACTGTTCGCCAAAGAAGGCGGTCTGTGGGACAGCCCCCTGATCCTGTTGATCGACGAGGTGGATACCCTCGCGCCGAACCTTTTGGACATGATGGTCGCCCAGTTCCGGGAGCTGTACC
>JAABTD010000041.1 GCA_011390065.1 Desulfobacteraceae bacterium | reverse complement strand
CCGGAGATCGAGAACAGGTGGACCGCCGTCCCCAGCAGCCCGGCGACGGCCACCAGGGCGGCGCTGAGCCGGTCCGCCGCCAGCACGATGCCGTAGGGCGCCGGCCAGCCGCCGATGGCCGCCGTCGCCACCCCTTCGGCCATGACGGTCCGGAGCAGAAAGAGGCCGGCGGCCAGAAGCCCGAAGGCGCCGGCCAGCCCCACCCACCGGTGCCAGGACGGCCGGCGCCAGAGAAACAGCAGACCGATGGCCGTCAGCAGGGGGACGAGAAGGGGCCAGATCAGCGGCGAGGCGTTCATCAGTCGGAACAATCCGTGGATTTCAACTCGTCCAGATCATCGGCGCCGATGGCGCCGTGGGCGCGCCGGATGAGCACCACCGCAAAGGCGTTGACCCCGAACCCGATGACGATGGCGGTCAGAATCAGGGCCTGGGGAAGAGGATCCGGAAAGGATGCCGCCGCGGCCGGATCAGACGCCACGAAGGCGGGGTTTCCCCGCTCCAGTCCGCCCAGGGTGAAGAGCAGCAGGTTGGCGGCGTGGCCCAGAAGAATCAGCCCCAGGATCATGTTGAAAAGGGACCGGCGCATCATCATGAACAGGCCCGCCGCGTACAGGACGCCCGTTACCGCGGAAAGAACGAGTTCCATGTTACCGATTCTCCATCAGGGTCAGGAAGATGGTCATGATCACGCCGACCACCACGTTGTAGACGCCCACGTCGAAAAGCAACGGCGTGCCCACCATCCCGATCACCGGCAGTTGGCGGTCCCACCAGAGACCGGTCATGAACGGTTTTCCGAAGAAAAGGGGCAACAGGCCGCTGACCGCGGCGGCCAGCAGGCCGATGGCGAAAAGATACCGGGGGTGAATCCGGAGAATCCGTCGGACCGAGCGGGCGTCATGGGCCATAAAAAAGAGCGCCAGGGCCGAGGCGCCCATGATGCCGCCCATGAATCCCCCGCCGGGTTTGTTGTGACCCCGGAGCAGGATGTCCACCGACAAAAACAGCAAAAGGGGCAGCAGGTACTGGGTGGCGGCGGCCAGGATCAAAGAGGTGAAGCGATGTTCCTTCACGATGCCGACCTTTCATTCCGGGACTTTTCGCCCCTCGGGACCAGCCGGAGAATGGCGTAGACGCCCAGGGCGGCCAGGGAGAGCACCGTGATTTCCCCCAGGGTGTCGATGCCCCGGAAATCGACCAGGATGACGTTGACCACGTTTTTGCCGTGGGCCAGGCGGTAGCTGTTTTCCAGAAAATAGCCGCCGATCCGGTCGGTCGCCGGACGGGAAAGCACATGGACCATAAGAACCGTCACCGCGGCCCCGGCGGTCAGGGCCGCCGCTCCATGGAGCAGGCGTCTCTCCGAACCGATAAACCGGCTTCGGGACGGCAGACGGTAGATGGCCAACACCAGCAGGATCACCGACAGGGTTTCGATGCCCAACTGGGTCATGGCCAGATCCGGCGCGCTGAAGAGGAAGAAAAAGAGGGTCATGCCGTAGCCCAACGCCCCCAGAGCGGCAATGGCGGTCATGCGGGATCGCGCGGTTGTAACCAGAACGACGGCCGCCAGCATGATCCCCGCCAGGCCGAGTTCGTGGGGATAGGCCGACGCCGCGCTTCCGATGCGGGGAATGCCCATTTGGAGAAGGGGTCCGCCCACCAGCGCCAGGGCGGCGACCGTCACCAGCAGCAGGTACTGCCGAAGGCGGCCGTTCTGGAGACGACATCCCACCAACAGTCCGGCAAAGCGAACGGACCGGAGTGCGAAGTTGTAAGCCGCCTCCGGGCCCATCCGGTCCGAAACGTCCAGCCGGGAGACGACCGTTCGGAACCGATGGCTCCAGAGCCGGTAAACGATCAGTCCGGCCGCCACGGCCACCCCGCTCAGGACCAGTTTGAGGTCCGCATGGGGCAGGAGGGTCATATGGATGTCCGGCGGCGCCCCCAGCACCGCGGCCGCGGCCGGCGACAGAATCCAGGTCTCCAGGGGTTTGTGGAAGATCCCCGCGGCCAGCCCCGCCAGGCTCAGGGTCAGCGGCCCCAGGAAAAACGTAAAGGAGACCTCGCGATGGTCGCCGTCCGGCCGGGTCCGCCGCCCGAAAAAAGGGAGGATTCCCACGATGGCCCCGGCCGCCACAAAGGAGATGGAGACCAGGAGCACCGCGCCGGTGATCGCCCAGGACAATGGGGTCGACAGGCCGGCCGACAGGGTGGCCGCAAAGGTCTCTTCCTTGGCCAGAAAGGTGACGAAAGGCGGCAGCCCCGCTTTGGAGAGAAACGCCAGACCGCCCGCCAGGGCGGTCAGCGGCATGGCCCGCCACAGGCCGCCCAGGGCGTCGGCCTCCCCGATTCCCGTCTCGTGGCGGAGGATGCCCGCCACCATGAACAGTCCCCCCTTGTAGAGGGCGTGGGCCGTCAGGTAGAGCAGGGCCGCCGCGACGGCCGACGGCGATCCCACCCCCAGCAGCAGGGTGAACAGGCCCAGGGCCCCCACCGTGGAATAGGCCAGCACCTGTTTCATATCGGTGCGGGTCACGGCCATGTAAGCGCCGGCGACCACGGTCAGCCCGCCCACCGTCGTCAGGGCCGCCTCCCAGGCCGGGGTCCCGCCCAGTACGGGGTGGAGCCTGGCCATGAGGTAGATCCCCGCCTTGACCATGGTGGCGGAATGGAGGTAGGCGCTCACCGGCGTGGGCGCGGCCATGGCGTTGGGAAGCCAGAAGTGGAAAGGAACCTGGGCCGATTTGGCGAAGGCGCCGATGAGGACCAGCGTCAGGATCGCCGGATAGGCGGCGTGCGCTTTGACATCCTCCCCTTGAAGGAGCAGGGCGGAGATCTCGCTTTCCCCGCTCACCTGAGTCAGCAGCACCAGCCCGGTCAGCAGGGCCAGGCCGCCGCCCCCCGTCACCAGCAGGGCCTGGCGGGCCGCGGCGCGGGAGACCGCCTCCCGGTGGTTGAATCCGATGAGGAGATAGGAGGTGACGGTGGTCATCTCCCAGAACAGAAACAGGGTGATGGCGTTGTCCGCCAGCACCGTGCCCAGCATGGCGGCCATGAACGCCAGCAGGTAGACGAAAAACCGGCCGGAGTGTTTTTCTTCGGCCATGTAAGCCCCGGCATAAAGGACCACCAAAGCGCCGATGAGGGTGATCAGGAGGGCGAAGAGAAGGCTCAGCCCGTCCAGGTAGAAGGAAAACGAGACGCCCAGCGAGGGAAACCAGTCGAGGCCGAAACGGAAGGCCCACCCGTCGGCCACCGGGCCGATATACCGGATAAAAAACACCGACAGGGCAATGGGGATGGACGCGACGGCCCATCCCCACGCCTCGGTTCCACGAGGGATAAGAAAGCGTCGGCGGCTGCTGCGTTGCGGGTTTCCGGCGGGGAGCATGCAGGTCCTTTTCAGTCGAATTTCCGATGATGTCGATCCGGCGTCACAGCTCTATTTGTCGCAAACGTCCACCGCGCGGACAATGGGGGAAATCGGGTATTTTATGAAGGATTCGGCAGTAATTTCCCGTTCAATGATCCGGAATGTGAAAAAATACCGTTTCCGGCGCCGTCGAATACAGTCATTACCGTATTCATTTGCCCGGATGGGCGTCTTATGTTTGGAGTGTATTGCAAAATGATCATGACGGGGGAGCGGCGTCCATCGCCATCCGCCGGTCGTGATCTCGACAGCGCGCACGACATAAAGCGACAATATCATGAGGCGATAACATCAAGGCGCCATAAAACATAAAAACGGGAGAGGAATCATGACCATCTTTCTCATGGCGGGAATTTTATTTTTTTCGGTGGGAACGATGCCCCTGGATGGGGTGATCGAGAGAATCAATCCGATGGATGCCGCGGTCGGCGTCTATGGAGAGACCATCGACCGGGGAACCGGGGTCTTTACCGCCTATACGCCGTCGGTCGCGGAAACCGACAGCGACCCGAGGACCATGGCCAGCGGCAACGAGGTCTATGTGGGCGCCATCGCGTGTCCGTCCATCCTGGAATTCGGCACCCGCATCCGGATTCCGGGAATGGGCCTTTACACCTGCGAGGACCGCATGGCCCGGCGGCACCGGCGCAAAAAACGCCGTTTCGACATCTTCATGAACACCCGGAAAGAGGCCCTGGAATTCGGGGTCCGCAAACTCGAGTATGAAGTGGTGTTGCTGGAAGAGCGGTTTCAGCCCTGAATGCGGAAATGCATCGCCGGCCGCGTCTTGACAGGTCCTGCAAACAACTGTATGGGGTGTCTTGCAAACTTGGCGCTGGTTCGATTGCACATCCATTGCTGAAACCAACCCAGAAGGCGACGCGATGCCCTCAAACCTGCCTGTTCCTCCTGCCTGGCTGCCCGATGCATTGAACGGCGCCTGGGATTTTCTGGCCCGATATCCAACCGTTCTCTCGGTTGTTGTCCTTTTAGTGGGCCTGGCCCTGGTGGTTGCGGTGCGTCAGTTCATCCTGTTCTGGGGACTCAAAATCACAACGCGCACCGCCACCGAACTGGATGAGCAGCTGTTGCACATCATTGCCGGGGTGGTTGCCCTGATCATGGGCTACATCGCGCTGGTGGTCGCGGTCCAGGTGCTCGGCCTGGGCTCATTCGCCGAAATGGTGGTCATCCGGCTGCTGATGAGCATTCTGATCCTGCAGTTGATCCGGGCGGCCATGAGGGCCAGCAACGTGGGCCTGGTCATTCTGGGCCGGGTGCGCAACCGTTTTCCCATTGTAGAGGAACGCACCATCCCGTTGTTTGACCTGGTGATGACCGTGATCATCCTGGCCATCGGGGCCTACGCCTTGTTGCAGGTCTGGAGTATCGATCCCACCGCCTGGCTGGCTTCTGCCGGCATTATCGGCATTGCCGTGGGCTTCGCGGCCCGGGACACCCTGGCCAATCTGTTCGCCGGCTTTTTTATCATCGCCGACGCCCCGTACAGCATCAGCGATTATATCGTTCTGAGCAGCGGCGAACGCGGCTTCGTGGTCAATGTCGGCATCCGTTCAACCCGGCTGCGCACCCGGGATGATGTGGAAATCATCATCCCCAATTCCGAGATGGCCAATGCAAAAATCATCAATGAGTCAGGAGGGATAAGGGATCGATATCGCTTGCGCATCAAGGTGGGCGTCGCTTACGGCAGCGATCTGGACCAGGTCTGCGCTCTTCTGGACCAGGTGGCCCATGCGCACGCGGAAGTCGCCAAAAGCCCGAAGCCGCGCGTGCGTCTCCGCGGCTTCGGAGACTCCAGCGTGGATTTCGAACTGCTCTGCTGGATCCGGAATCCCGCCGACCGCGGTCGCATCAGCCACGATCTTTACATGGCAACCTACAAGGCATTCGACCGCGACGCCATCGTCATCCCCTTTCCCCAGCGGGATTTATGGGTCAAGCAGATGCCCTGACCCGTCGGCCATGGACAGGGGCGCGTCACCGGATCACTCCGACCCGCCAAAACCGGTGCGCAACAGGGAATCCCGGGTGATCATCCCTGCAAAACGGCCGTCCCCGTCGATGACGGGCAGGCGTTTGAGCCCCTTGTCGATCATGATCCCGATGGCGACTTCAATCAGCATCGCTTCATGGACCGTGATCAGGTCCGTGATCATGACGTCGCCGGCCGTGACGTCCGCCAGTCGCTGTTGCAGATCTCCCGCCGGGCCGGCATCCTGCCTGAAGGGATGTTTCACTTTGGCCAGCAGGCGCCAGACGCCCTCTTGCGCCGGTTGGAAATAGCGCAGCAGATCGCGATCCGAGATGACGCCCAGCAACCGGCCGTCGTCATCGACCACGGCCACCCGCTGGATATCGTTGTCATCGATGATCCGGATCACTGCGTCCAGGGGCGTTTCCGGGGAAACGACATGGGCGTCCCGCCGCAGAACATCCCCCACGCGCTTTAACGGCGCCACCTGGATTTCCTGGGCCCCGAAGGCGTTCCAGTCGGGCGCCTCGCGCATGACGGTGCGGAAGATGTCCAGCCGCGACACCATGCCCGACAGGCGGCCGGCGTCGTCCACCACCGGCAGTCGCTTGACGCCTCGGGTCAGCATCAGCTCCACGGCCTCTGTCAGGGGCCGGTCTTCGGCGATCGTCACCGCCGGGGCGGTCATCGCCGCCGCGGCCTGTCGCGAGGCCAGCGGCTTGAGGAGCGATTCGCGACGATTGGGGTCGGATTCCGCCAGCAGGCCCAGGCGCAACGGCAGGTTGCCTTTCCGGATCAAATCCCCCTGAGTGATCACGCCCACGGGCCGGCCCCGGTCGTCTGTCACCGGCAGCCCGGTGAAAATCGACGGCAGAAGCATCTCAACCACATCCATCAGGGAGGTTTCGGCCGTGACGCGCCGGGGTTCCGGCGTCATGACGTCGCGAACCAGGAGTTGCCGGGGGAAAAAGGCGTTGCGCGCCCGGTGGCTCAGAACCTTCAGATCATGCAGGGCCACGATGCCGTCGCCGACCATGCCGTTCAGGCCGTTGAGCACCGTTTCGGTCTCCATGGCCGGGAGGACAATATAGATCCGGATCGGCAGGTTCGTCCAGAGGACTTCCAGGCGTCCGGTCGCCGCCTCTCCGCTTTCATAACATCCGGCAATGCCCCGGGTGACGATGCATCGGGCCGCGATTTTCAAACCGCGGATATATTCCATAACGGCATCCGCAAGGGGGTTTCCCCGATACCGCGCTTCTTCACTGGTGAATATTTCAATGGCCTGGTAATTCAGCATGGTTCCCCCTTATTTGAGACCGCCGAGCCGCATCCCGATGAGGGTCATGGCCAGGCCGCCGATATTGTTGACCAGGATATTGGCCAGGGGCTCAAGGGTCAGGCCGGCCCGGCCGACATTAACGGTTTCAAGGGAAAAGGAAGAAAACGTCGTCAATGCGCCCAGGTAACCCGTGATCAGCAACAGGCGCATATCCGGCGTCAGCAACCGGACCCGATCGGCCAGGGCGAAAAGCAGCCCGATGAGAAAACACCCGGTCAAATTGACCATCAGCGTGCCCCAAGGGAAATGGGTCCCCCAGGCTCGGGCTGCAAACAGGCTGATGACGTAACGACTCGCCGCGCCCAGGGCGCCGCCGCCCATGACCAGCACGATGTTTTTCAGGGCCGGCGGCAACGCGTATCCCAATGTCTGAACCCACTCTCCCATGATGTTGGAACCTCCTCCGTCGCATGCGTCAATCGAGTTGCGGTCATGCCCTACCTTGCATTGCCGTCGGCGGAAGTCAAGGCGTTCGTTCCGGGGCTGAATTTTCGGCTTGACGAATCCGCGGTTTGCTCTATAGGGTTTCAAATTTTCACGGCGTTTTCCGCATTGCGGCCCGGCAAGGGAATGGAGGCCACGGTCAAGCTGCTCTTTGACGAGACCATTGCCCGGCGCCTGGACATCGAATCGATCCTGTTTTTAAGCGAGCGAATCCAGCAGCTTCTTTGCGACGAGATATCAGAGAAATAGCAGAATGGGGTTTAAAAGGCCGTCATGCATGTTATAATAGAATATCTCATAAAAGGGGGCGGATCATGAAGCGGCGGCGCGGACAAATTTCAATCCTATTGCTGGTCATTGCAATCTTCACGGCCGGATTTTCAGGAGAAACCATGACAGAAGGCGGGAAAGCGCAAGTCGTCGATATCAACCGACTCAACATCACCATCATCTATGACAATTACGCTCATGATCGACGGCTTAAAACAGACCACGGGTTTGCCTGTCTCATCGAAGGCCTGGATCAGACCCTGCTGTTTGACACCGGGGGAAACGGATCGATATTCATGGACAATCTGGAAACGTTGGCCATCGATCCGCAACAGGTCGATGCGATCTTCATATCGCACAATCACTACGACCACAGTGGGGGATTGATCCGGTTCCTTGAATCCAATCCCCGGGCCCGGATTTATATCCCGCGGTCGGCATCGCCGTCATACGACGTGATCGCGGAACAATATGGCGCCAGAGTGGTCGCGGTGGAAAGCCCCAGGCTGATCGACAACCATGCAATGTCGACCGGCGAGATGAAGAGTTCGGTCATTGGCGAACATTCACTGGTGATCCCGACCGACAAAGGCGCTGTCGTTGTCACCGGCTGCGCTCATCCCGGCATATGCGACATCGTGCAACGGGCTGGGGACTTAACCGGCCGGCAGGTTTATCTGGCGGTTGGCGGTTTCCATCTGATGTCGGATACCCGGGAGAGCATCCAGAATACGATTTCCCGCCTGCAAACCATGGGCGTTAAATATGTCGCGCCTTCCCATTGCACCGGACGGGAGGCGATCCGGTTGTTTGCCGACGCCTTCGGAAAGACCTTTATCCAAAGCGGCGCGGGTCGGGTGATAAGGGGCGGGGAATTGTCTGAGTAACCCGTCCCGGTTGCGGACGATCTGGGTATCCGGCCTCAGATCACCTTGCTCAAAAATCCCTGGGTCCGCTCGTGCCGGGGGTTGCTGAAGATCTCCGCCGGGGTGTTCTCTTCAATGATGACCCCTTCGTCCATGAAGATGACCCGGTCGGCCACCTCCCGGGCAAACCCCATCTCGTGGGTGACCACCACCATGGTCATCCCCTCCCGTCCCAGCTGCTTCATGACCTCCAGCACTTCGCCGACCAGTTCGGGGTCCAGGGCGCTGGTGGGCTCGTCGAAGAGCATCACCTTGGGTTTCAGGGCCAGGGACCGGGCGATGGCCACCCGCTGTTTCTGGCCGCCGCTGAGATGATCCGGATAGACGTCGGCCTTGTCCCGCAACCCCACCTTGTCCAGCAACTCCCGTCCCAGCGCTTCCGCCTCCGCCCGGTTCATCTTGCGAACCTTGGTCGGCCCCAGGGTGACGTTGCCCAGCGCGGTCATGTGGGGAAAGAGATTGAATTGCTGGAACACCATCCCCGCTTCGGTGCGGATGAAATTGATGTTCGTCGCCGGGTCCATGACGTCGTAGCCGTCCACGATCACCGCGCCCGAGGTGATTTCTTCCAGCCGGTTGATGCACCTGAGCAGGGTGGACTTCCCCGAACCGCTGGGCCCCATGATCACGGTCACCTCCCCCGAAGAAACGTTGAGGTCGATACCCTTCAGGACCTCCAGGTCTCCGAAGCGTTTATACAGATTTCTGATCTCGATCATGGTCATATTTCCAGTTTTCGTTCGAGGATGTTCAACACCTTGGCGATGGACATGGTCATGGCAAAATACATGATCGCCACGGTCAGCCAGACCTCGAAGGCCCGGAAGTTGCCGGCAATGATCTCCTGACCCGTCCGGGTCAGCTCGCCCACCCCCACCACCACCAGCAGGGAGGTGTCCTTGAGGCTGATGATGAACTGGTTGCCCAGAGCCGGGATCATCCGTTTGAGGGCCTGGGGCCAGATGACGTAATAGAGGGTCTGGAGATGGGTCAATCCGATGGATCGGCCGGCTTCGGTCTGGCCCCGCTCAATGGACTGGAAGGCGCCCCGGACGATCTCGGCGATGTAGGCGCCGGAATTGACGCCGATGGCCGCGACGCCCGCCAGCATGGGCGGCACCCGCATGCCGATGGCCAGGGGCAGACCGAAATAGATGAACATGACCTGAACCATCAGCGGGGTCCCCCGGATGCTCTCGACATAGAAACCGCCGAGCTTGCGCATAAAGAGGCTCCGGGAGATCTTCATCAGCCCGAAGACGGTGCCCAGGATGAATCCCACCAAAAGACCCATCACCGTGATGAGGATGGTCAGTTTCATCCCGGTGAGCAGAAGGGGGACCGACTCCCACATGACGCTTACCTTGAAATCAAAACCGCTGCCCATTGATCCTGTTCCCTGTCGCGAATAATGCAGGGGCGAAAAATCTTTCGCCCCTGCGGTTGCCATTCAAAAATACATTTTATTTGAATTCGGTTATTTGGGCGACTCTCCGAACCAATTTTCATAAAGGGCCGCGTAGCCCCCCTCCTCCATGAACTTCAGAAGGGCGATGTTGATCTTCTCCCTCAGGTCGCTGCCCTGGGGAAAGGCGATGCCGTAAGGCTGGCCCTGATAAAGGGGACCGACGGTCTTCACCTTTCCCTTGCCCTGGTTCTGGGCGTAATACAGGAGCGGAGGCGAATCGAAGAAAACCGCATCGACGCCGCCGGAGACCAGTTCCATGAAAAGGTTGTCCGTATTGGGCAACAGTTTCAGCTCCTTCAGATTCACATTGCTCTTGAGAAAATCGACGCTGGTGGTGCCCAGCTTGGTGGCCACGCGCTTTTCTTCCAGGTCCTCCAGAATCTTGATGTCGTCGTTGTCCGCCCGCACGAGAATGATCAAGCCCGAATCGTAATAGGGATGGGAGAAATCGACCACTTTTTCACGGTCGGACTTGATGGTGATGCCGGCGATGGCCGCATCGATGCTTCTGGACTGGAGGGCCGGAATGATCCCGTTGAAGTCCATGGTCTGCCATTCGAACTCGAAGCCGACCTCCTTGGCGAGCGCTTCGAACAGCTCCACATCGAAGCCGGTCAGTTTGCCGTCCACCTTGAATTCAAACGGCATGAAGTTGGCGTCCACGCCGACCACCAGGTCTTTGGCCCCTGCCGTTCCGGCGGAAAAGCAGACCACCATTGCCAGCACCGCCGCTGTTTTAAACCATCTTCTCATATGCGCCTCCTTTGCTGTTGTTGCGGCCAAATGGCCATTCAGTTAATATGGCAGCATCATAAAAATATGTATTCTTTAACAATGTTGACATAGGAAGTCAACATCCTTTCTCATGAAGCGCAACGCGATCGTAAGGAGATGTAATTATTTGTAGCGTTTCTCTTTTAAATGAGTTATAGAATCATTAAACATTTTTTTGGTGAATTTTTAACATTTCCGTCGCCATTGCCGGGGACAAACACGAAGACAAGATCCCCGCTTTCATCAAAGCGGGGGCGAAAGGCTGCATTTCGGAGAAAAATGAAAAACAACCATATGAAATACTTGATTTATACCCTCCTTATAATAGGGATCGGGAGTGTGCTTGCCGGTGTTGCGAATGCGCAAACACGATTTTTAAGCGGGTATCGCGACGGCATCTGGGTATACGGCGTGATCGAACACAATGGCATTCAATACCGCACGGACCAGAACGGGAGGCGGTCCAATCAATTGTTATGGGGACTGTTGTCGTCCGCGGATAAAATGAAGCTGGCGAAAACCTACAGCTACATGACGAACCGGCTGTCATCTCATTTCGGAAAGGATTTCAGGGATGATGCCATTAACCCGTTTATCAACCAGGAAACCGGCTGGTCGGCCCTTGTGGACACCCTCAAGGACAAACATGCCAACAAGGCGTTTCCGGATTTGGCCCAGACATTCGGGCCCGGTGCGATGCTCGACCTGCCCGGCGACCCCTCCGCGACATGCTGGGATGTCATCCATTCGCAATCTTATCGGGACGCCGTCCGGCTGAAAAAGGAAATTGAAGCGGATTTTTCCGTTGGGCGCGCGGTATATACCCTGCTGGTCAATGCCAACTGGGACCAGGTGGCCATCTCCGTCAAAGCACTGTCCGGGCCCCTGATCCAGGTCATTGTGAGCAATTTCATCACGGGCTTTGTCACCCACGGGGCATCCGAAGTGAGCGACCTTCTGGTCACAGCCGAAAGCTTTGTAGAAGACTTGAAAAAATTCATTGATCAGCGATATGCGCCCGGCACGCCGGAACCCGATGCCGCGGAACTGATCGCAAAGCTGGACCAGTACCTTGAAGATATGGCGCAAACCGCCCTGACAGCAAAACGGCGCGTGGAAGACAAATCCTCACAGCTCCAATCGCTTGTCGAGCAGGTCGAACAAATGGAACAGGATTGTCTTCAATCCCGACGAGATGCGGCGGAAGAAACCCGGAGCGCCATAGCGGACGCCATTTGGGTCCTGCCGAATCCCTACCCGTACGACATTGCCCCCGATCCCGTACCGGAGGAAATTTCTCCGGACCAAAGGGACGCATGGATCTTCAACAATATGCATGACAAGGTCTACCCCATTTGGCTTGGGGTCAAGAGCGACGCCGGTACGCTCCAGGAGGAAATCGACATCCTTGAAACCGGCATCCGCAATCGGTTCGACGCTGTTTCCATTCCTGGGATAGGCGACCCGTTCAACGATTTTTATGCCGGCATGACGTCCGGATTCGACGGCAAATACCGGCGCGTGGACGTTGTCGCCGAAACCTTTCAATCCTGGGACTTGTCGCCGAACCGAAATGCCTTCACCCAGGCGCGAACAGTATATGACGGCATCCACCAGGAGGCATCCAATCACATTGACGAGGCTCTCCCCCGAATCGATCCCCTTCACGCAAAAGCCCTGGGCCTGGATGCGTATGCCGACTATCTCGGAGGGCTTGACGAGGACGGCGTGGTTCATGCCATGGACCCGCCGCCCAGTGCGGCGTTCGCCGGCACGGGAATCCGGAATTTCGACGCCATGATCAGCATTATCGCCACACCGGAACAAAAACTCACCCAGACCATGACGGATCTGGAAACCCGGACCGCTGTTCTGGACGCCGCGGAACCGCTGATGGCCGAAGGCATTGCCAACCGAACCGAATGGATCCAGGATGCGTGCCGCACCTATGAAAACCTGATCTTTAATTTTGAAAACAGCTTGAGTTACGCGATCGCCACGCTTCGTCAAATTGACACCCTGCATGCGGACCCGTATTTCGTCCAGGACAGGGTCATTGCCGTCTATGACGGGGTCGAGGTTTATAGCTATAAAATCGACACCGAAGCGATCCTGTCCGAAATCGCGGCGAATGGAACCGATGCGGCGACCCTTCAGCAGGTCCGGCAGGCGGCGCTAAAACGCCTGTTTGAACTGACCGAACAGGAACAGGCGCTGATCCAGAAACTCATCGTTTCCCGCAACAGCCACTTGAATGACGCGCAGGCGCTCACGAATTTTTATGACGCTCTTAGTTCCCATTATTCAGACGCTCATGATATGGAGACCGTGTTCGCGGATGTTGCGCGGATCACCGGAAAAACAATGAAAAATCAATACGACGCATGGCATGACCTGGCGCCGGATATTACCTATTATTATCTCGGAGCGGGCAACTGGGTCCGCACGCCGGACACGCTGCAAACCGGCCTGTTTGCCATGGATATCTACGGCAAGCCGTCTCCCTATGGGCGCATCAGCGGAAAAACCGAAACCTATGAAGCGATTTACGCACTATATATCGATATGAAGACCCAAAAAGCATCGATTTTATCCTTGTCCGAAACCGGGTTCAACGAGTGGATGTCCCAGACCGTCACCGCCATGGATACCTATGCCAACCGGTTGCAGACAGAAGGGGTCTACGGACCCGGCTGGCCATGCTGGGAGGTGATTTTCGAAACCAATCATCTCCTGGAATCCATTAACGCCGAATACCGATGGGGCGCGCCTCCCGAGCCCCCCTATTACCATCGGATAAAGGGAACGCTGCAAACCGCCGAGGGTTTCGGCATACCCGGCATGGACCTTTTCATCGAAGGCCGCTACGGAGAAGACGGTTCCGGGGCCCATGTGAGTTTTGCAGCCACAACCGGGGTTAACGGCCGTTTCGTGTTCGAATTCGTGGGGACCGGCAACTATACCCTTTTCGCCGGCGAACAACCGGAAAAAACCGTCAAGTCCGGGGGCGCCGACAACCTGGTTCAGTTTACCGTCGCCCCCCTTCAAGTCGAGGTTCGGAGCGAAGATCTGGACGTCCGCCTGACCGCCGCGCCCAAGCCTGAAGGCGGCAGCATGATTGCAGGAAGAATGACAACCGATCAGGGAATGGGGACCGGGGGAAAAACCATTGTGCTGGAATCCCTTGAAACCGGGGAAATCCGAAGTGTTCTGACGCTTGACGATGGTTCCTTCTCGTTTTGGGGACTTCCCCAAGGGTCCTATAATATTCGATCCTCCGAGCAGGGCAGGGAAAGCATTCCCGGCAACAACACCCTATCCGTCCCCCCGTCGCAAACCGATCTGATCTTCGTTCTGTATGACGGCGCGATCAATATCGCCGGAGACATGAACAATGACAATTTGTTGAATCTGAAAGATGTCCTGTTGGCATTACAACTCCTGGCCGGATGCGCGCCGGACATTTCCGCTCACACCGGCGATGTCAACCATGACGGCAGAGTCAATATGACGGAAGCTATCTATCTGATGCGGGTCGCCGCCGGCGGCAATTGAATTCCGGTTTGCCGGACCTCCCGGATAAATTTAGGGCGGAGATGTTTCCCTTTTTTTCTTTTACTCCCTGCCCCGTTTCATATATAATGCAGTTACAAGTTTCACCGTCATGCAAGGCGCATGACCCTTGCGAAAGGAGCATGGTTATGCAGACATCACTGCTCAGGCGACCCGCGGCGCCTCTTGCTTCCGAGAGACGCATCGCGCTCCGTTCCGACGTAGAGGCCCCCCTCTCCTATTCCTTCCTGAAAAATTTTTCTTCCCGCACCTACGACGCCACGGCGCGAAACTGCAGCGACGACGGCCTCTGCATTGAAACCCTTAACCCCCTTTCTCCGGAGCAGTATCTCAGCATCCGGAAAAAGCGCGGCGCCCGGTCGTCTTCCGGGATCAAAAACGGCCATCTGCTCAAGTCTTTCACAGTGGCGCAGGTGCGATGGCGCCAGGCGAAAACGGGCGGGCGCTATCGCCGCTACATCGTGGGACTCAAGTATTTCTGATCGTCGGTCTCATCCTTGCCACCGCCCGGCGATCTCGGCGCTGCACGTCGGACATGTGTTGTCCTTCAGCCGTATGTCGCGGACGCCCCGATGGCTGCGCGCGACGACCTTTTCCTTGCATCGATGGCAGTAGGTGTCGTTTTCCGCCGGGACGTTGCCCAGGTAGATGTAACGCAACCCCTGTTCTCTCCCGATTGTTTCGGCTTTCTGGAGGGTCTCCACAGGGGTCGAGCCCCGGTCGCCGAACTCATAGGCGGGATGAAACGCGCTGATGTGCCAGGGAATATCCACGTCCACCCCGGCGATGAATTCGGCGATTCCCTTCATTTGGGTTTCCGAATCGTTTTCGCCCGGAATGAGCAGGGTGGTCACCTCCTGCCAGATCGACAATTCCTTCAGATGCCGGATCGAATCCAGCACCGGCTTCAGGCGGGCTTCGCAATAATTTTTATAGTAGTCGTTGTCCCAGGCCTTGAGGTCCACGTTGGCCGCGTCCAGATAGGGGGCGATGACATCCAGGGCCTGGGAGGTCATGAACCCGTTGGTGACGAAGATGTTTTTGATTCCGGCCTCCCGGGCCAGTTTGGCCGTCTCATAGGCATATTCGAAAAAAATGGTCGGCTCGGTATAAGTGTAGGCGATGGACGCGCAGTTCTCGTTTTTCGCCGCGGCCACCACGTCTTCGGGAAAAAGCTCCCGTCCGAGTCCCTGGCCGTCCTTTTCCCTTATCTGTGAAATCTGCCAGTTCTGGCAGAATCGACACCGGAAATTGCACCCCACTGTTCCAATGGAAAACGCATAAGAACCCGGCAGAAAATGATACAGCGGTTTTTTTTCGATGGGATCGACGTTCCGCGCGATGGTTTCACCGAATACATGGGTATGGAGCGTGCTTGAAAGATTCTGACGGACGCCGCAGAAGCCATAATCACCGGATTCAATCCGGCAATGATGGGCGCATAGATCGCACCGAACGACGTCGTCCTCCAGTTTTTTATACAGCATGGCCTCTCGCAGCATGGCATGTCTCCCCTTTAATGGCGTCGTGGATTGCAGTTGGGTCGATGATTACCAGCCGTGCTCTCCCCGCAGGGGAACGAAACGGCATCCGCCCAGCTTTTTCTTTCTGGCTTCACCGTTTTTCTTGACCACCTTGATGAGTTCCTGGAGGGTCTGGTCGCCCACGGGGATAATCATTCGCCCCCCTTCGGCCAGTTGATCCATCAACGGCTGGGGAACATCCGGTGCGCCGGCGGTCACAAGGATGGCGTCGTAAGGCGCATGTTCCGGCCATCCCCGGGCGCCGTCATCGATTTTGCTGACGACGTTGTCGTATCCCAGTTCATCCAGAATGCTTCGGGCCCGCTCCAGCAAGGGTTCGATCTTTTCGATGGTGTAGACCTTCTGCCCGATTTCCGCCAGAACCGCCGCCTGGTAGCCGCTGCCGGCGCCGATTTCCAGCACCTTGTCGTCGGGCTCGAGTTCGAGCGCTTCGGTCATTCGCGCCACGATGTAGGGCTGGGATATGGTTTGATGGTGACCGATGGGCAACGGGCGGTCCGAATAGGCGATGGCCTCCAGCCCCATTTCCACAAAGCGGTGTCTGGGGACCGCCCCCATGGCCGTCAGCACCTTTTCATCCGCTATACCGCGGGAAACCAGCTGTTCCGCGACCATTCTCTCCCGGGCTTTATCATAGTCCATCATGATGCGATTTCTTTCTTCTAGGGTCTGTTTCTCGTTCTTGATGTCCCTCGCTTTTTGACGACCTCTCCTTCTATTATATAGCCGGACATGACGGAGAATACATGGGGTCAATCCTTTATCTTGTCGGCATCGGGCCTGTATCGTTCTTCAGCCGAACAGGCAGAATCCGGCGATGATCATCGTTTCGGCTAAAGCGCAAGCCAAAGCGATCGAAGCCGGCTTCAGCCGGGTTTGGCTTCCGGCGGCGACGGTGTAGATCGGAAGGAAGCGATGATAAGAGGGGAAGGAAAAAGATTGGATGTGGCGGTCGGGGCCGGAAAATGGGGTTCCCGGATCGGCGCTAATTGTTCTCAGCCAGCTAATTGCAGGCGGTTTCCGGGAGATTGAAAGAAACGGTGAAATGGTTTCCCTTGTCGCGTTTCAGATCGAAAGCGCCGTCGAGATAGGATTCCGCGGCGGTTGCAACGAGCCGGAGGCCCAATCCGTCGGATTTGCGCCAGTCGACCGACCTGGGAATTTCAGATCCGTTGTCGCTGACCGTCAATACAATGTCGCCGTTGCCGGAAAGCTGCAAATGAACGCGGACCTCTCCCTCCTGGCCAGGGGAAAACGCGTGCTTCAGGGAATTGGTCACCAGTTCATTGACGATCACCACCAGGGCCTGGCCCTCCGAAAACCCCAAATGAAGCGGAGGAACCTCAATGGCGGTCCGGACCCGCCCGTCGGTGATGCCGACGGACTGAAGCGCTTCGCCGACAATCATGGAAAAGCAGGCCCGCAGGTCGATGGAAGACATGGGGTTTTCCCGGTCCAGACCCTCATGGATCAGGGAAAGGGCGAGGATGCGGTTCCGGAGTTCCGCCAGAACTGCCGCCGCCGAATCGTTTTTTAACGACGATTCCGTAAGACGCACCATGCTGATGATCACCTGCATGACATTTTTAAACCGGGCGTAACTTTCCCTGAAATGGGATTCTTTTTCGGCCAGATCGGCCCGGAGGCGCAATATTTCCTCGTTTTGTTCCTGAAGCTCCGTCAGTACGCAGATGAAAAAGGAATGGCCGCGGCCGCCCGCTCCGGGAAAACCCAGCGATACGGAGAGTCTGCCGTGCAGAACGCCGCCGTCTTTGCAGATGAACCGCTTGTCGACGGCGTAACGGTGCAGTTGCCCGGCGACGAGCAGCGCGGACTCTTTTCGGTCGGCATCCACATCATCGGGATGGGTGATGTCGCAGAGTCGTCGCCGGAGGAGATCGCTCGCTCCATAGCCCAGCAGGTCCACAAACCGCTGGTTCACCTTCTGAAGCCCGCCATGCCTGTCGACCAGACAAATGCCGACAGGCGATTGTTCGACGGCGCCTTGAAATTCAATCGTCATATTTCGCCCCTTTTGTAGGGGTGAAAAATTTTTCGCCCCTACGCGCGGTATGGTATATCGGAATTTTCAATATCCCTTAGTGCAGGCAAGGGGATTTCAGGCGTCCGGTTTTCAGGCGTCCGGTCTTCCGGTTTCAATGGGTCGAAACACCTTTTCCCCCGGGTTGCTGCTGGTCCCGGCTGAATTTGATGCGGGCATCCAGCACCACGCACCGGTCATTGACGCAGCGCACCGGATCCAGAATGATGGCCTCCATGCCCGCCAAGGGGTCCATGACCAGTTCCGCGGTTTTGGAGAGGAGTCGTTCCAGTTCAACAATGTTAATGCCGGCCACGGCGCCCGGCTTTCCATGATAGGGCAGCAGGCCGATTTCTCTGAGCATGGCCGTGAGGTTCCAGCCGCCCCCGGTGGGCAGGCGGAATGTCCGGTTTCCCCGTTGGTCGCCAAAAGAATGAACTCGTTCCAGAAACACCGCCGGTCCATATCGGAAGTCGACTTTGGCGGCCCCGATATTCAACTCCAGCCCCCGGTCCAGCCGCTCTTCCACCAGGATGCCCTTGAAGCCGCGGGTCCGGCGGAACCGGTCGAATACCTTCCGAAGTTCCTTCTCGTCAATGATCCGGGTCTCAATGCCGCCCCGGTCGGATTTGCAATAAACGTCGGGCGAGATCACCTTGGCCACCACCGGATACCCGATGCGGTCGGCGAACCGGACCGCTTGGTCGGGGGTCTCCGCCCACATGAATTGCGGTACGTCCAGACCGTAGGTGCGGAGGATTTCCTTTGCGTGATGTTCCGGGAATCTGCCCGGTTTATGAAATAATTCCGGCGGCGTTTCTTCCAACCCCGGCAAGGCGGGATATTCCCATTTAAATGATTGAGGTGCAAATATGCTGCCCATTCTGCCTCCTTATGGCGCTGTGTTGCGTCGCAATATCGTTCGGTCGTCGTCAGTGATGCAAAAAACCGTCTATGTGACGCTTCACCCCGGTTTCATATTCATGGGGCGTCGCCTTCTGTTTGGTTTCCGGGCTGTTTTCGAACAGTTTTTACTTTAAAAGTTTGGCTGTCCAATAAAAACCCTGGATTTGACCGGGATAATGCCGGTTAACGACCAATGCGCGGCTCGGGCTTCACCGTCTTCGGCGCAGACGTCAATGGACAACGGCCCGCCCGAGCATGGTTTCATAAAGTTCAACATACCCCCGTGCCATGGTCTCCCCGTTGAACTGAGCGGCGGATGCTTTCATGATCCGCTCTATCTGGAATCGTTTCACATGGTCCGGAAGATGAAAAAATGTCAGCGCTTCCCGGATGGCCCCTGAGAACGCTTCCGCGTCGTGAACGTCGAAGAGAAACCCGTTCCCCGCATCCTTTTCCGGCTTCAGCGCCGCCACTGTGTCGCAGATGCCCCCGGTCCTGTGGGCCACCGGCAAGGCCCCGTAAATCGCGCCGATCATCTGGGGCAGTCCGCAGGGCTCGAATCTCGACGGCATCAGGACGAAATCGGCAGCCCCGTAAGCCAGGTGCGACAGGTGTTCGTCGAAATCGCAGACCGCCACCTGATCTTCCAGACTGTTGTCGTGGACGAGATCTTTGAAAGCGTCTTTCTGATCCCCGTCGGCGACAAAGACGACTTGCGGGCCGGGGCGGCCGTTTCCTCTGACGAGGTTCACCAGAAGCGGGGCCAGCAGCTGGGATCCTTTCTGAAGACTGTCCAGCCGGGAAGGCCAGAAAAACAGGGGCGCATCGGGTTCCTGTCGCAGCGCCAGGGTGGTCTGCAGCATCTGTTTGTTCACCCGCTTGCCTCCGACGTGATCCGCCGGACCGTATCGGCGGAAAAGACACGCATCGGTCGCCGGCGCGTAGGCAGGGTCCGGCGCGTTGAGAATGCCGACCGCCCTGCCCTGCCGCTGCTTATGGGCCAGTTGTTCCTGAATGGTCGTTTCCACAAACCCGTGGACCTTGTGGACGATCTCATTTAAAAACGTCTCGCTCACGGTATTGACATAATCGGCCGCCATGATGCCGCTGGTCATGTACTCCACGGGGTTGGTGCCGCGCGATTCTTCGTATCCGTCGGGCATCCGCTGATAATACAGGTGGTTCCAGAATTTCCGGGGATCGATGCCGTGATCTTCGATAAAGGCCAGGGTGCTCTTGACGGTGTGAATGTTGTGGAGCGTAAAAAGAGACGGGATCGAGGCGGCTCTGGCCCACGCCGGCAGCAGGCCGGTCATCCAGTCGTGACAGTGGATCAGGTCGGGTTCGACCTGGGGCGCGACCTTCTGAATCACCTCCCGTTGAAAGGCCAGGGAAAGCTTGGTGTTCTCCAGCCCGTCGGAACTGTAGACGCTCTTCAGATGGGTGAACCGGCCATGATCCACCAGATGAATCCGGTTGTCCTCCATGGCCTCCAGAAGATCGGCGATGGATGTTTTCAGGAATCGCGGCAACCGGTTCTCGAGCAACGGCTGATAGTAAGGGATCGCCAGATGGACATCGGCGCCCTGGTCGAACAGGGCTTTCATGAGCCCTGCGACCACATCCGCCAATCCGCCCGCCTTGGCCCCAAAATATCGCGCAACGCCGCCCACCTGGGGCGGCAGGTAAGTGATCTCCGGCGCGATCATCAGAATGCGCGGATGGGTTTTGGCGTGAAACGACATGCTGAAACGGTTTCCCTTCTTTTCATTGATTCCAAGCATTAAGCACAGAGAATACCCAAACGGGCGCGTAAAATAAATGCGCAGAACTACCGATTTTTAATGGGTCGGCGCACTCCGCGATCGAAGATTGAATTTTCCCGGACGATTTTCTATAATCGGGTTGCGATCATCGGTTCTTCTGCTGTGGGTGTTTTCTGGGAAAGGAGCGACATCATGACCGACATCCAGATAGCCAATGGATATGTGCCCGGCGCCATCGGACGGGTCTCGGAACTTCATGGGGTTTACTATCACCGCCACTGGCGGTTCGGCCGCTATTTCGAAGCCAAAGTCGCCACCGAACTTTCCGCCTTCCTGAGCCGGTGCGACGAGGCGCGGGACGGCTTCTGGACCGCTTCCCGAAACGGTCGAATCGAAGGGTCCATTGCCATGGACGCCGCCCATGTCGAAACCGAGGGGGCGCACCTCCGGTGGTTCATCGTCTCCGACGCCCTGCGGGGACAAGGCGTCGGCCGCCGACTCCTGGAGGCGGCCATGGCGTTCTGCTGCGACAAAGGCTACCCGAGCATCTACCTATGGACTTTCGAAGGGCTTCACGCCGCCCGGCATCTTTACGAACAATTCGGATTCCGGCTTGTCGAGCAACAGGAAGGCGAAAGCTGGGGGGTCACGGTCAATGAACAGCGATTCGCATGCCCCTGACGCCCTTTGCGAAGCGGCACCCGGCGACCGGGGCGCAAGCGGGGAGGAAATGGTCCGCCCCCAGGGTGACCACCGCGCTCAACGCATCATAGGGGGCGATGTTGGGGAAGAGGACCTGAAAGGGGCACATGGCATCCGTCCGGGCCGCGAGTTTTTCGAAATCGGGTTTGAGCCATTTTTGAATTTAATGACGGTTTTTCCCAAGTAGACGACGGTTGCCGGGATACGGCGTCTATGGCTCTCCCAGGTCGCTCTCCCGGCATGTTCTCAGGGAACCGGCCAGGAGACTGAGATAGCCTTTAGCGCCGTTGAGGTATTCTTCATAGCCGGCGAACAGCTCATTTTCGATTCTGTCGAAATAATGTTTCTCCATGTTTTCCATATAGGCCCGAAACTCCGCCTCATAGGCGGTTCCCGGCCCTTTCCTGGTATGCCGCTTTTCGATTTCCCGGCGCCGGGATTCAAATTCCTGCCGGACATCGTCCAGGTCCCGCCACAATTGGGTCAGGCTCCGGCGAACCTCTTCCGCGGATTGTCGGGCCATTTCCGCCTCTTTCAGGCGCGACTCCCAAATGTTCCGCCAGTTTTCATAGATCTTGTGCTTCCGCTTTTTCAACGCCTCCATGCGCGTTTCGTAAATGCACGCGTTCAGGTTTTCGGTGACCTGTTGCAGCTCCGCGCTGAGGGCTTGCTGACGTTGTTCATAATCGATCCGCTTTGTTTCCAGGGCCCGGCGTTTGACCTCCAAAGCCCGATAATCCTCCTGAAGGGACGCCGCAACGGAAACGGGCAGCGTTCCAAACAAAAATACCAGCGTCACGACGCCCCATATCCACGTCTTTTTCATCGAACCCCCTTGCTATGCAATGATTTCAGCCAAGTTATCGGATCAATAGTCTATTGAATGTCCTGCTCCAGAAAGGTGCCCGGCTGAGGCGGCGCCTGAATCGTTTTGGGCGGACTTTCCCTCAGCGCCCTGGCCGCGGCTTCGGCCGTCTGTTCAACTGCGTTCACTTTGTTTTGGATGGACCGAAGGGTTTTCGCGTTCCGGTCAACGCCCCCCGACAAGGCGTCGATCCGTTTTCCCAACGCCGCGCGCTGACTGTTCAAGGCCTTCTCCAATGTCTTCTGGTCGATGGCCACCGACGTCAGGGCCGACATTTCCGTCTTCAGGTCGGCGATCTCGCGATTGAGGGTCGAAAGGCTTTCATCGGCGGCCTGGCGCGCCTGGACCGCGGCATCCACATATTCCCGCACCGCGGCGGACAGCGCGGCCAACCGTTCTTCATGGGCCGCCAGTTTTGCCGCACTGTCGGCTTCCGCCGCCTCGATCCGGGACGCCAGGCCGTTGACCCGTTCATTGATGGGCGGCAGGGCGTCGGTCATCTCGGCCACCGCCTTTTCCAGGGCCGATTTATCGGCCTTTTCCGCCTGGGTGGTCTCGAGGGCCGCCACCTGGGCATCGATCGTGTTGAGCTGATCTTTCAGAGCCGACGTGCTGCTTTCCAGGGCCAGGAAGATCTCGTCCATGGGAAAGACTTCTTCGGTCAGGGATTTCTGGAGCTGGTCGTATCGCCCGGTCACCAGAGACACCTGGGCTTCCATCTCCGCAACCATCTCCTGGACGTTGCGTTCCCCCGTCTCTTCCAGTTGCGCCACCCGCTTCCGGATGTCCATGTAGGCAAAAGCGAACAGGCCCCCGAGCACCAGGAGCAGCACAATGAAAAAAGCCGTCGCCCGGTTGCCGGATTTGGCCACCCGACGGTTCTTCCGTGTCCGCTGAAGGAGGGCGCTCTGCTCGTCCTCGCCGCCGCTGAATTTGAAATCCGAAGGCTCCCTGCCGTTCATGCTCATTCCCACTCAATGGTGCTGGGCGGTTTGGAGCTGATGTCGTATACCACGCGGTTGACCCCTCTGACCTCGTTGATGATGCGGTTGGAGACCGCCCCCAGCAAATCGTGGGGCAGGCGGGCCCAGTCGGCCGTCATGGCGTCTTTGCTGGTGACGGCCCGGACGGCGATGATGTGTTCATAGGTCCGGCCGTCCCCCATGACCCCGACGCTCTTGGCGGGGATGAGCACGGCGAAGGACTGCCACAGCTTCCGATAATAGCCCCGCTCCCGGATCACCTCCAGCAGCGCGGCGTCGGCCTCCCGGAGGATCTTCAACCGTCTGGCGGTCACTTCCCCCAGAATGCGGATGGCCAGGCCGGGCCCGGGAAAGGGCTGCCGCCAGATCAATTCTTCGGGCAGGCCCAGTTCCTTGCCCAGCAGCCGGACCTCGTCCTTGAACAGTTCCCGGAGCGGTTCCACCAGTTTCAACTTCATCCGTTTGGGCAGCCCGCCCACGTTGTGGTGAGATTTGATGACCGCGGTGGGACCGCCGAAAGCGGAGACCGATTCGATCACATCCGGATAGAGGGTGCCCTGGGCCAAAAACTCGGCATCGGGGATCTTTTTGGCCTCGGCTTCGAACACCTCCATGAAAATCCGCCCGATGATCTTACGCTTTTTTTCCGGGTCGAGGACGCCCTTGAGCCCTGCCAGGAACTTTCCGCCGGCCCGGGCATACCGGATATCCACATCCAGATGCCGGGCCAACCGCTCTTTGAGCTGCTTGGCCTCATCCTTCCGGAGCAGCCCATTATCGACAAAGATGCACGTCAGGCTCTTTCCGACGGCCCGGTGGATCAACAGCGCCGTCACCGAAGAATCGACCCCGCCGCTCAGACCGAGGATCACCCGTTTGCTTCCCACGGTCTCCCGGATCCGGACGATTTCCTCCTGGGCGAAGGATTTCATGGTCCAGGTCCGCTTGCATCCGCAGATATCGAAAAGGAAATTCTTGAGCACGAGCTTCCCTTTGGGGGTATGGTCGACTTCGGGATGAAACTGAAGCCCGTAGAGTTTCCGCTCTTCATGGGCGATGACGGCGATGGGGGTGTTGGCCGTGCGGGCGACCACGTCAAAGCCCTCAGGCAGGGAGACGACCGAATCGCCATGGCTCATCCAGCACTGAGCAGTTCCGGACAGGCCTTTGAGGATGCCTTTTTCCTTCAAAATTTCCAGCTGGGCGAAACCGTATTCGCGCCGGCCGGCCGGCCGGACCTCGCCGCCCAGGGCGTCGATCATGAACTGCATGCCGTAGCAGATGCCCAGGATCGGTATGCCCAGATCAAAAACGGCGCTGTCTGCTCTGGGACTGTTTTTCTCGTAGATGGACCCCGGCCCCCCTGACAAAATGATGCCCCGGGGCTGGAGCCGCTGGATCTCCTCGACGCCGACGGCAGGGGGTAGAATGCGGCAGTAAACCCGCTGTTCCCGAACCCGGCGGGCGATGAGCTGGTTGTATTGAGAACCAAAATCGATTATCAGTATCATATGAATCGGGTTGTCCGTTTCCTTTCCACCAAAGGGTTTGCGCAAATATAGGGAATATGTTAAACACAGCCCTAAATGTCAACCGTATTTTCGGCGGCGGCCGGTTCGGAACGAAAAGGACGACCATGTTCGTACAGATTTACGAAATTCAGACCCCTGCAGAAGCCCTGTCGATGATCGACCTGGGGGTGGATCGCATCGGCAGCGTGCTGCTCTCGGAGGCCCGGTGGAAGGTCCCGGCGATCCGGGAAACCGTTGCCGCCGTCCGGGCCGCCAACAGAAGCAGCAGCCTGATCCCGCTGTTCAGCGCGCCGGAGACTGTTTTCCGCGCTCTGGACTATTACCGGCCCCACATTATCCACTTCTGCGAGGCCCTGCCCCTGTCCGGCGATCCGGCGGCGGAGTGCGAACCGTTCCTTCACCTGCAAAGCGACGTCCGGTCCCGGTTTCCCGAGGTATCGATCATGCGCTCCATCCCCATTGCCCAGCCGGGTCAGGCCCATCGGGTTCCCAGCCTGGAGCTGGCCCGGATCTTCGAACCGGTCAGCGATTATTTCCTGACGGACACCCTGCTGATGTCCGAGCCGGCGGATGCGGACGCCGGTCAGCCGGTGGCGGGCTTCGTGGGAATCACCGGCCGCATCTGCGACTGGGACGTGGCCCGGGAACTGGTGGAAACCAGCCGAATACCGGTCGTGCTGGCCGGCGGCATCGGCCCCGGGAACGTGGGAGAGGGCATTCGCCGCACCCGCCCGGCGGGCGTGGACAGTTGCACCGGCACCAACGCCCGGGATGAATGCGGCCAGCCGGTGCGGTTTAAAAAAGACCCGGAACGGGTCCGGCAGATGACGCTGGCGGCAAACGCCGCTTTTCAGGAGATGCGTACCAATACAGCAGGAGCAACCACACCATGAGGAGGCGCAACACGTTATGTATGAATCCAGCGACCTGAGAAAAGGTCTGAAAATCGAAATCGACGGCGAGCCCTACGTCATCACCCAGTTCGAATTCGTCAAGCCCGGCAAGGGGCAGGCGCTGTACAAGTGCAAGCTCAAGAACATGGTGACGGGGAGCCAGTTCGACAAAACCTACCGGTCCGGCGAAAAATTCAACGAGGCCAACCTGGAAGAGGTGGAGATGGAGTATCTCTACTACGACGGCGACGCCTATTGCTTCATGAACACCGCCAACTACAACCAGGATCTCATGACGGAAGACCAGCTGGGGGACGCCAAAGACCTGCTCAAGGAGAACACGGTCTGCAACGTGCTGATGTTCGACGGCAAGGCCATCGGCGTTTCGCTGCCCAATTTCGTCGATCTGCGCGTCACCGAGGCGGAGCCGTGGGCCAAAGGCGACACCGCGGCCGGCAGCACCAAGCCGGCCACCCTGGAAACGGGGTATGTTCTCCAGGTTCCCCCTTTCGTCAACGAAGGCGAAAAAATCCGCATCGACACCCGCACCGGTCAGTATGTGGAGCGGGTGAAGGAATAGCCTGAGCCGGGGGCGGGTCGCCGCCCCCGTTATTCCGCACCCATGAACCGGATGTCTCCGTAATACGCCGTGGCGGTTTCGCCGGTGTTGTCGGTATCCGTCATGAGGGCCACCCCGGAGATCATGGGCGGTTCCTCCCCGAAAGCCGTTTTGTAGTCCTCATACACATTCCGCTCTTCCGCAACCCATGTCCCCAGCTTTTCCCCGCCGCTCTCCACCACGAACATCATCACTTCTTTTGTGAAGGGATTGGGGACCATGGTCCCCACAGGCGTATTGCTGGCCCAGTGATAGCTGACGGCGGCCAGGGGCGGGTACTCGCCGTGGACCATTTTGACGGCCTCGTACTTCGCCTTCCCGAAAAATCCGACGTGATCCGGATCATATTCGAAGGTGATGTATATCCGGGCGGGATAGTCGTCCCCCTTTTTCTGGTGAACATTCCCTTTTTCAATGACGTTCTCCGCTTTCCAGCGCCACCGGACGACGGGGTATTGTTTCGGATCGATGGACATCTCGCGGATGAGTCCGGAAGCCGAGGCGTCGCTGCGGGCTCGAATGACGGTTTGCCCCCCTTCTTCGACCAGGCGGTATCGGGTATGGGACGGGACATCGTCGAAAGTGAAGTGTTCCCAGTTGTCCGGCAATTCCTTTTCCGGGCTTGCCTCGGAAAAGGCGCCCACCTTGAGCGTCTCCCTTTCCGCCGCGGCCGATGTCGGGACGGTTGCCATTGCCGTCAAGCACAGCGCGATGATCGATGCGTGTTTCATTCTCCCCTCCTCTCCCGGTGGTCGTTGTTTCAATCGGCGGTCGTTGTTTCAAAAGGATGCCATGAATATAGTATGCCGCTTTTTTTCTGAATTCAACCGCATAATAACGCCATTGGATGCTTGAAAAGACGAAATGCCTGTGATAGATGCCACAAATGGAAGACAGGGGACGGCCTAGGAAAAAAAGCCGTGCCGCATTTATCCCATCGTGGTGGAACAATCGCAGTGGAAAAACAACGTGAACCCGAATCGATTGAAAGGAGGTGACGCCTCATAATTTCGGCCTGTTGTCGCAGCATCCATCGAAGGTGATCTTGTTTCTAACGGATAGGGAGGAAGAGTTGATGAAGAGGTTATTAGGCGTTGGGGTGTGCATGTTTGCAGTCGTCCTGATATCGGCGGGCATGGCCCCCGCCCAGACAAAGGAGGCCGTTTCCACGGTTGATTCGGGTACGCCGGAAGATGTAGCCAATCACCCGGGCATTGTGGACGACATCACCAAGGAGGTGTTGACGGGACCTTCGGACCTGGATCCGGAAAAGATACTGGGACCGGGCAGCGTGGCCATCGAAACTGAAAAAGATATCCTCATGAGCTTTGGCGCCACGGTCCGGTTTGTTCCGACATCTGAATCCAACTGGGATTTCGGCATGAGCGACGACGTGCCCGGATATGTGAACACCACGCAGATCAAAAGGTTTGCGGAAACCGGGTTCAATTCGGCCAATGCGGCCATGACCCTGAATACGGCAACGGACGCCATGAAAGTCGCCCTTGCCGAAGATCGGGATATCGGAACAGCCTTTGATAATTTCGCCGGGGCTTTGTATGAAATCGATGCGGCAATCGACTCCGCCGGCATAAAGCAGGCTGCAGACGGGGTCGCCCAGATTCAAGCGCTTGCCGACGCGGCGGCGGCCGGAGGCGGCGATCCGAACGCCATCATCCGC
>JAABTD010000418.1 GCA_011390065.1 Desulfobacteraceae bacterium | reverse complement strand
CACGGGGCTGGGGTTGTTCGTGTCTTACGGCATTGTGACGAAAAACGGCGGGTCCATCGAGGCCGCCAACCGGGGCGAGGGGGCCGGGGCGCGGTTTACGGTGCGGCTCCGGACAAAAGACTAAGAGCCTATCCGAAAACTGTAGATTTTGGTTCCAGGCAAGGCCGCAGCTCTTTTTCAACCGCAGGAATAGTGGGACTATTTCGAGGATTGAAAAAGAGCGAGAACGCAGCATGGGGCCAAAAGATGCGGTTTTCGAATAGGCGCTAAAAAGGAAAAGACAGCCATGTCCGGACGCATTCTTATCGTAGACGACGAAACCGACATGCTCCAATTGCTGGAGCGCATCCTGTCCGATGAAACCGATCACGCCGTGGCGACCCGGTCGGACCCGGAAACGGCCCTGGCGGCCTTCCGGGAATGTCCCTTCGACCTGGTGATCACCGATTTGAAGATGCCCAAAATGGGGGGCATCCGGCTCCTGGACGAGCTGAAGACGATCCATCCCGACGTCTCGGTCATCCTCATGACCGCCTACGGAACCATCGAGACCGCCGTGGAGGCGATCCGAAAAGGGGCCTTCGATTACATCACCAAGCCTTTCCGCCGGGAGCGCATCCTGGTGACCGTGGGCAAGGCCATGGAATGGCAGGCCATCGTCCGCGAGAACCGGACCCTGCGGCGGGCGCTGGCCTCCAAGGAGGATTTGGACGCCATGGTGGGGTCGAGCGCGGCCATGAAGGAGATCTTCGAGCGCATCCGCCAGGTGGCCCCCACCAACGGCACGGTGACCATCACCGGCGAAAGCGGCACCGGCAAGGAGCTGGTGGCCCGGGCCGTCCACGGGCTGAGCCGGCGGGCCGCCCGGCAGATGGTCACCATCAACTGCGCGGCCCTGCCGGAAAACGTCATGGAGAGCGAACTCTTCGGCCATGTGAAGGGTGCCTTTACCGGGGCCTGGCAGGACAAAAAGGGGCTGGTGGCTGAGGCCCATCAGTCCACCCTTTTCCTGGACGAAATCGGCGACCTGAGCCCCACCCTCCAGACCAAGCTGCTGCGGCTGCTCCAGGAGGGCGAGTACAAGCCCGTGGGCGGCGTCGCCACCCAAAAGGCCGACCTCCGGATCATCGCCGCCACCAACCACGACCTCAAGGCGGACATCGAAGCCAAAATCTTTCGGGAAGACCTGTACTACCGCCTCAACGTCCTCCGGTTCCACCTGCCGCCCCTGAGAGAACGGAAATCCGACATCCCCCGACTCGCCTACCATTTTCTCAGGAAGTACGCCGCCATCAACGACAAAGCGATCCGGGAAATCTCGCCGTCGGCCATGGAGGCCCTCTTTTCCCAGGATTTTCCGGGCAACGTCCGGGAACTGGAAAACCTCATCGAACGGGGCGTCATCTTCTGCCGCGCCGACGCCCTGGAAGTCCGCGATCTGTGGCTGGACAACGACGGCGGCCCGCCCCCCGGGGACGCGTCAAGCGACCTTTACAGCCGTCCTTTCCGGGAAGCCAAGGACGAGGCCATCCTCAATTTCCACCGCCGGTACATCGGCCGCCTCCTCCAAAACAGCGGCGGCAACATCAGCCGGGCGGCCGAAACCGCCGGCATCCAGCGTCAGTATCTGCACCGGTTGATGAAGGAGGCGGGGATCGAGGCGGAGGGGTTCAGGGGGGATGCGGGGAGTGGAACTTCTTGACGGATGGAGCATAACGGTATATTTTTCATACCATGATCAAGTTCGAGTACGACGAAGCCAAAAGCGATGCAAATTTTGCCAAGCACGGAATCGATTTCGTTGATGCTCAACAATTGTGGAATGATCCGGATCTGCTCGAAATCCCTGCCAAAACCGAAGACGAACCGAGGTTTATCGTCATCGGAAGAATCGAAGAGAAGCACTGGTCCGGGGTCATCACATATCGGGAGACCCGGATTCGGATCATCTCGGTTCGCCGATCGCGCAAAGAAGAGGTGGCGATGTATGAAAGCGAAGAAATTTGACCAGAAGTTCGATGAGGGCGAGAATATCACGAGCTTTCTCGATTTTACCAAAGCAAGACGCGCCTCGCGGGAACAACGGCGGGTCAACGTGGACTTCCCGACCTGGATGATCGAAGCCCTGGACCGGGAAGCCGGCCGACTGGGGGTTACCCGGCAGTCGATTATCAAGATGTGGCTGGCGGAGCGGTTGGGGAAGTGACATCGAAAGTTATGGTTGGAAAGAAACGGTGTGAAGCCATGATGAATGTAATGGATACAGACGGATACAAAGCCGTCATTAAATATGATCCCCTGATCGATAAATTTCGGGGTCAATTTGTCGGCCTCAATGGCGGCGCTGACTTTTATGCGACAAATATCGAGGAACCTCATAAAGAAGGCAAACTGTCTCTCAAGGTCTTCCTCGATTTGTGCAAAGAAGAGGGAATTGACCCGCACAAAAAATATTCCGGAAAATTCAATCTGCGGATCCCACCTGAATTGCACGTTGAAATCGCCGCAAAGGCGGCGGCCGAGGGAAAGAACCTCAATCAATATGTCGCTGAGATGCTGGATGAGACAATCCACCAAGAACGATAAGTGAAGACAGGAGAGGGCGAAGCCTCCGCCCCGCCCTCCCCCGCCAATCCTCACCCCGTCTTCTTCTTCCCCTTCTTCGGAAATAAACCAAACACCGCCGACGGCGAT
>JAABTD010000210.1 GCA_011390065.1 Desulfobacteraceae bacterium | reverse complement strand
TGCCGGCGAATGGATGCTGTGCAACACGTTTTCTTCCTCTTTTGCTGTGTTTCCGTAAAAAAAACCTCAACATCTAAATTTACGGAAGTTTAGCCGCATTCATCCTGAAAAGCAAGGGCTTAAAAATGGCGTCGGACACCGGCAGCCTTAAAAGTTCCAGACAATATGGGTATTCAGGCCGAGGTCGTTGACCTCATATTCCTCGTCGTTGAACGCCGAATTATTGGCCACCTTTCTGGAGTAGGCGTATTCCAGCCCCACCCGCCACCAGCGGAAAATCAGATAATCGACGCCGATCCGGGCCCGGTAAACATGAAAATATTTTCGATCCGCACCCGGTTCATCTTCGTGATTGAGAAAGCTCCAGTAAAAGTCGCCGTCAAGGGTCACCCGCCGGCCCAGGTTCTGGGAGGCCCCGATGCCCATGGTCGTGTCGACATAGGACGACGAGTCCTGATCCGGAGATCCCTTGAATCCGCGATGGGCCGACAAAAATACAGTGGTGCTGGCTCTGGGCGTATAAAACAGCGCGGTCTCGGCGACCCAGGTATGGGTATCGCTGTACGCGTCTCCGAACCGGTCGGCCCGGTGGTCGAAATCCCGCTCCCCGTATCCCAGCTTGATCTCGCCGCGCAGCTTTCGCGTCGGATCAAAGGCGATGCCGGCAAAATACTCGTGGAGGTCGTAGTCCTGGGCATTGTCGCTGTTCCACCCGTTGACGCCGTCGTTTTGTTCATCATATTCGGCGGTGGTAAACCGGTATTCGCCAAAGGCCGAGAGCTTGGGCGTGATCCGGCTGCCCAAAGCCACGCCGAACTGATGATCGATGCGGTCTTTCCACTGGTATTCCCGGTCGTCGAACCGCTGCAGGTAGTTGACGTAGGTCGTCCTGATGGTGTACTTCTGTTTGTGGACATACCCCACTTCGACCCCCGCCCGGTTGGTCCAGCGATCGATATTGCCCCCGTCCCGGCCCCGAAACTCATCGATGCCGTAAAGATCGGCGGTTTTGAGAAAAGACTCGTCGGCTTTTACATAAAGCCCGATGGGCGCCTGATAGGAGACCGAAGCGTAAGGATGGTGCTCGGCATAATTGTACTGATCGTTGTCCGTGTAAACCTCATAGCTGAAATCGTACCCGGCCTCCATGCGGTTTTTCGACACCGCGAACTTGCCGACCCTGGTGTGAAATGTGGGGTTTGTGTCGCCGTATTCGGCCCGCACGCCCAGCCCGAACCGGTGGCGCCAGTCGCTTTCCTTGTTGTTTTTATCAAACGTGATGTTGCTGCTGTAGCCCGTTTCATAGGTCGCCTCCGGAACGATCACCATCTTGCCCATCCGGATCCGGCCCAGTTCGGCCGCTTCCGCCAGGGGAACGACGAGCAAAAAAGCCATGACGACCCCTGAAAAAAAGGCCATGCGCGTTTTCATCTTCGACACCCTCTCATGGGAAGAAAGGTTCAATTTCCACTGCCGTCCCCGGTCCATCGATCCGCCCGCCGCTTCAGCCCTGACCATAACCGCGCTCCCTTTCCCTTTTGATTTCCTGCTTCCGCCGTTCTTCTTCCTTGTCTTCCTGAAACGCTTCCTGCTGCTCGTAGAGATCTTCATCCACCTGCTGAATCTCCCGGATGAACGCGTCGATGCCCCCGGTCTCGATTTCATCGATGAGGTTCTGGAGGAATGCATCCACATCCACCTCGGGAATCTCCGGCGGCGGATCATATTCCGGCATCTCCTGCTGATCGGCGTCCACGCCGGCGGTCATCACGTTGGTTCCCAGGCTGGCGCCCCGGGCCTGTCGGATCACCTCCCGTTGTTGTTGCATCATCTCCTGAATCACCGGCTTGGCCTCGGCCAGGGCCGCTTCTCTGCCTTGGGCATCCCCGGACAGCGCCGTTTCGATCAGGGTCCGGATCTTCTGCACGGTTTCCCTGGCGGCGGTCAGGGATTCGCGGGCGGTTTCAATGGTCGTCGCCGCATCCTTCAGGGCCTGTTGGGCCCGTTGACGATGACCCGGATCCGGATGGTTCAGAAGCTGTTCGTTTTCCACCTTCAACGCATTGGCGTCCGCCAGAACATAAAGCGCCGCCAGAATCAGGACCCGATCGGCCGATGCCCTGTCCGGCCCGGACGGCGGCGTCTGGGCCAGGAGCTGCATCATGAGCAGAGGCGACGTCGCGCCGGCGGCCAGCATGCGGCCCGTATCGGCGTCAAGCGCGGATTGCAGCAGAACTTTCACCGCATTGTTGTACTGACGTCGAACCTGATCGGCGGCTTTGGACGCCTTGTAATCCGGGTTGTCCTTTGCCAGGTCCGCTGTCGCATCCGGCACGCGGTCCGTTTCAGCCACATCGCCGGCCAGCGCGCTGTCGCCTTCCAGTTGGTTCAGCATGGCCAGGATGCCGTCCGTTCCGAATTCCGCTTCACTCCCCTTCAGAACCGCCGCCGCCGTGGGCGACACCAGTTTGGCGCGGACCCGGCTGTCGGTTCCGCTCTTGTATCGCAGTTTTCCCACAAACAACCGGAGATGCCGCTCCTGCCGCAGAAACGACCCGTCATATTGCTTGATTTCGGCCAGCCGGATGCTGGAATTGGGCCGGACGTCCAGCACGGCCCCGTCGTGAAAAACCACCCGGCAGGCGCCGTCGGAATCCGTGAGAATCTTGTCGCCGTGATGGATGGTCAGGCCCGATCGTGGTGAAACGCCCCAGAATCCCTTGTTTTTCAGCGTCACCCCGCCGCTGAAGGTCTCCAGGACCCCGATCTTCTTCAGGCCCGTCTTCTGGGCCTGAGAATGGGCCGGATGCCAGGTCAACCCGATCAGCAACGCCGCACTGAACAGAATCCTGATGCACTGTCTGCCGCCTGTTTCCATGATGCTCTCCCTTGCCGTGAATCGGTTGCAGCCTGCTATGTCGGTGATAGCCTGCTATTGATGATGAACGGAAACTTACCTTTATCTAACAACATCTGTCAATACGCCAAATGCGCATTCACCCGGTCGCCGAATCCGAACGACGCGACAACCCGCCCCGCCCGATGCCCGGGTCCGGCAGCTCACGCCCTTTCATGGACGGAAGCCGGCCTCGCCCCCGGCCCTTCTTTCCACCGACCAGGCCAGCACCTTTCCGGCCAGTTCCCGGTCCCCGTCGGGCACGATGCCCAAAAGGATGTGGTCTTCCGGATAATAGGTGGCCACCGTTTCCGCGGCCGCCCGCCACTGGTCGGGCCGGCGGGTCAGGGCGCGCCGGAACAAACCCTGGAAACGGCGCACGCCCTCCTGCCGCTCTTCGGTCGGCAGGGCGCTGCGCCACACCCAGTAACGGCCGGCTTTCATCAGGATATCGGCATCCCGGGGGCTGAACGACGCCGCGACCTCGTAGCAGCGGTCCGCCCCGGACAACCCATCCGCTTCGCGGCCGCCGGATATTTCGAATTTCCGCCGGAAGCACAGGCCCAGGTTCGCCCAGTAATAGGCGTTGGCCGGATTGCTCCGGACCGCCTTTTCGAGGCTCCGGATCGCCATGTCGTTGAACCGCTCCCGGGACTCGGGGGACCGGTACCGGGCCGCCTGATAAAACAGGGACTCGCTGTAATGGTAGACGGCGTTCAGGGGGTTGACGGCAATGGCCTTCTGTATATCGGCGAGCCGGGGGGTTTCGTTCAGGTTGAGGGTGGGGTTGCGCTCCGTGGAATAATGGGTTTCCGCCAGGAAATGACGCCCGGACAGGTAAACGCCGCCGGCCATGAGCGGCAGCATCACCGCGGCCACGGCCGCCCGCCGGGGCCATGTCAACCGGATGACGCGGGTCCGGTAGAAAAACGATTCGTTGTAGGGCGGTCCCTGCCGGTGAAGGGCGGCGTAACCCACGGCGGCCAGCGCCGCCAGGGCGACGGCGTTGGCCGGCATGCGAAGGCTGAAATCGAAAAAACTGTGAATGGAAACGGAAATGAGCCCGGCGATGACCCCGGCGCCGATGCCCACGGCATGGACGTCGCTGCGCCGCATCCAGATCCGGATCATGCGGTGCAGGAGGGCGACGACGGCGGTCAGGATGAGCAGCCCGCCGATGATCCCGGTTTCCGACGTCGCCTCCAGCCAGTCGTTGTGGATGTGGCCGGCGGCGGAGACGCCGTCAAAGCCGGGGCGAGGGTCCTTGGGGACATATCGATCATAAACGTAGCGCAGATTGCCCCAACCCAAGCCCGTCAAGGGATAGTCGCCGATCACCGGCATTAGCGTGCCGGCATTGTAGAGCCGGTAACCGAATCCTTCCGTTTGCTGAAACTTATCGATGGTGGTATTCAGCCCAACATAAAGACCATATATCAAAGAACCAATACAAATCAAAAAGGTGATCGCACTGTATCGCTTGAACCCAGGCTTGAAAAAAAACAGGGCGCTCATAACCAGCATGGCGATCCCCATGGAAAGGATGCCCCCCCGGGAAGCGGACAGCAGCAGGCCCAGGCCCATGACCACGGCGATGAACAGGAGCAACAGTTTTTTGGGGCTGGGGGATTCCGGAGCGAAAAGGTCGATGACCCGGTGGAAAAGGTCCCCGGGCTTCAGAAGCCCCGCTTTGAACCGCCGGTTTTGCCGGGTATGGGCGATGGCGAAGCCGAAGGTCAGGGGCCCCGCCATTTCCAGGAAAAACGCGAAATGGTTGGAGACGGTAAACGTCCCCCTGGCATAACCGTAGCTTTTCTGGAACCAGAGCAAAGACGGGTTCGGGTTCAGCATCTGGTAGAGCCCGTAGAGCACCTCGATCGTCCCGATGACGACCAGCACCGTGATCAGCCCGTCGATCCGGCGGCGGGACCGGACGGTATTGAGGACCAGAAAAAAAACAGCGGCATACGCCGTCAGTTTCATCCCCTCCCTCACCGTCGGGTGCAGATAATAGAGGATCGGCATCCACGGCAGCGTCGATTCACCGGCCGGTTCGGTTTGCAAGGCCAATATCGAATGGAGCATCTGTCTGTCCTGGAAAGCCTGTGGCGACAGGTGCTCCAGGACCACCGGCGGCAGGGGAACCGCCTGGCATCCGATCAGGATCAAAAGGAGCAGCAGCGGCCCGTTGGCCGGCGTCTTCACCCATTCGAATGTTTCGCCGCCCGGAAAAACGAACCGCGAGACCAGAAACAGCAATCCCAGCCCGCAACACCACAGGATGAGCAGCGTATAGGCCCAGACATGGACGCTGCCGAATGCCAAAGGCGTCCAAACCAGAAGGGCGCAGAGGGCTATGTAAAGGATTCGGTTTAACATAAAAAAATAAGGTTATGGGTTATGGGTTATGGGTTATGGGTTGCGGACCTGATTGTTTTGTTGTCTGAACGGGGTCAGAGGCATATCTTCGGAAACAAGGATATCGCGTACAAAGGGATGTTGATGGGCCGGTTTTCTTTTTTGAGGTTCAGAAGCGTGGTGCGCGCCAGAATCGGCCGATTGAACTTCTTCAGATTTGGATCCTCTTCGAAATTGAAAGCGGATTTCCATTCCAGCAATTTCGAATATAAATCGCGTTCCATGGCGCTACCTTAGTATTTTGTGAGGATTTGTCAATTTTTCATTGGTAAAAAGTTCACTTTCCCACAAAAAATCCGATCCCAGACCTCCGAGGTTTTCAAAACCTCGGAGGTCTTCGGCCAAGCGCCGCCGGGGAATGAATCCCCCGGCTATAAGCCAAACCCGGCTGAAGCCGGCTGCAACCGCGAAGACGGAGGGCGGCGGCATTTTCGTCCAAGGCGCCGCCTGGACCTGATTCCAAAGACGCCCCACCCCCTTGACGACTGTTCCTTTCATGTGCATAATAGGAACAAATCTTATATAAAGGAGACTATTATGTCCAAAACGCGGATCAATGTCAGTCTTGATCAGGATCTTGCCGAGTTCGCCAAAATCTTTGCCGCGGAAAACCGTACAACGGTTGCCGATATGGTCACGCAATACCTGCTGGCCCTGAAGCGGCGTGTCGAGGGTGAATATGTCGACAATCTATTTGCCCATCCGGCGTTTCATCAGGCTATGGAAGAAGCCCAGACCAAACTGCGCTCCGGATCGGCGCAATGGCATTCATACGATGAGGTTTTTGGCGGGTGATGGAAACAAAATTTGAAGCCGCCTTTCTGAAATCCGTTAAAAAGCATGCTTCCATAAAAAAACTGGTCCAAAAAAAAGTGGACATGATCATTGAAAACCCCATTGCCATGGGCGAACCGTTGAAAGGAAACCGGCAAGGATTTTATTCATGTCCGGTGAAGCGTAATTTTATCATCATTTATCTGTATTGTTCGGCGTGCCGAAAAAAAGGAGACGATGCCGTAGTGGCCTGTTCCGATTGTCGGGACACCCCGGACAATACGCTGAAGTTCGTTTTGCTCGGCCCCCATGACGTTGCCTATGGGATATAAGATATTGAACCCCTTCCAGCCCGACGGCCAGGGCCAGGCCCGCCGGGATGATCCGCCGGTGCGAGTGCATGGTTTACCGAAACAAACTTGCGCCTTCCCCCCCTTTGCGGTTTTGCGCCTTTGCATGAGCCCTTTGATCTCATTTTTGACATTCCGCTTGCAGCCGGTATCGGTCAGGTAATCTTCTTCCTTGACAGCCCATTTTCATATAATACCCTATGAATAAATTTATTCATTAACCATTATCCAAAAAATCGCTTATGGACATTCGATTTTCACCCCATAATACGCATCTGGAATCACCTGACGCGTTTTCTTCAAGAGACCCTCATCTGGCTCGCCTGAGCAAGTTGCCCATGGCGCATGCATCCAGCCTGCTTGACGACCTCCCCTTTGGAACGCCGGGTATATACACCTTGGGCGGCGGACGCCAGGTCGGCAAAACAACCTTGACCAAACAGTGGATGTCGCATCTGCTGAAAAAAAAGGCGCCGCCGGAAGCCATAAGATATTTATCCGGTGAACTGATTGACGACCATCATTCACTCGTGCGCCACCTTACGGATATCTTTGACGAGGCGCCGCTCGACAACGTCTTGCATTATCTTATCCTGGACGAAGTAACATACATAAAAGACTGGGACAAAGGGATCAAGTACGTTGCCGATGCAGGTCTTTTTGAACAAACCGCGATTATGCTCACCGGATCGGACCCTTGTCCGCTTCCGCCCCCCTGACGTCGGCAATCGCTGAAGCCGTCGCCGTCTCCCATTATCGGAGGCGCTTTCCCACCTACTACATAAAAGCCAAAGGAGAAGTGGATATCGCCTACATCCACCGGAACCGATTCTGGCCGGTTGAAGTTAAATGGACGAACCAGCTCCGGCCCGGTGATCTGAAACAGATCGTAAAGTATCCCAATGCCCGCATTCTTACCAGGAACAAACTGCCCGGCGCCATTCAAGGCATCCCCACCGCGCCACTGCCTCTTGCCCTTTTCCAGCTAACGCCGGGGAATGAATCCCCCGGATAGAAGCCAAACCCGGCTGAAGCCGGCTGAAACCGCGAAGACTTCGTCCCCCAGACCTGCGAGGTTTTCAAAACCTCGCAGGTCTTCGGCCAAGGCGACGCCAACAGGCCATCAGCGCCCTTCAGGGCGGTTTGGCCTGCCGGCCGGGGATTTATTGGCCGGCGCCTTCGGGCGGGGGTGAATCCGTCCCCACCGACCACTGGAGAATCTTTCGCGCCATTTCCTCATCCCCCACCGGCGCCAGCCCCATCAAAATCACCGGATCCGGATGGTACACGTGCACCTGCGCCGCGGCCCACTCCCACCGCCCCGGCGCCACCGCCAGATACCGCTGAAACAAATCCTGAAATTTCTCAACCGCCCTGCGGCGGGTGATCCGTCCTCTGTCCTCTGCCCTCTGCCCTCCGTCCTCTGTCTTCTGTCCTCCATCCTCCGGCAACACCGCCGCCCGCCACGCCCAGTAAACAGCGGCCCGGGCCAGCACTGCTTCCTCCCGGGGGGCGTAGACCGCCGCCTTCAGTCCTTCCCGAAAAACGGGGGTCGCGGCATAGGCGATCCGCCCCCAGGACGGATCGGTTTCGGCGCCGGAAGGGGGGAGATGCCTGATGTCATCATCATTAGACAATACATTCAGCGGGTTCATAGGCCAGTACGTCCACGGTTAAACTTGCCAGGGGGCGCGTCTCACAGTTTGCCAGACGTTCCAGCGTTTTATACACGTGACTTTCCAGATATTTCTCCCCACATTGATGGCAGACCGACGTCGGTACGCCCTCGATAACGAAAAGTCGGTCGCCCCATCTGAAATCAAGGGTCGTAGGCGCCCTATAAACTTTTCCTTTGCAGAAATAACATTTACTTACCATCCTAACAGCCCCCTTTTCTCGTCTTAAAGTCGACCGACCATTCAGTGGTATCCGGTTCATAAGCCGTTATAATAAGAAGTTCGTCTTCTTCGAGTTCCCCGCAAACGATATGAAGCGGTCGATATCCTTTGGAATATCCCAAAATCAAACAACTTTCACCTCGAGGGTCATCTTCATAGCGCTCAATAATTATACCGGTTGATATTGCAGCCTCAAGTTCATCTGTGGAAATTTTTCGCAATCGTAATTTTTCTGTGTGAGAAAATGAAATGTTGTAATGGCCGGCAATGACTTTATCTCGAATGCTTCTGATGTCCATTTTTATCCATTTTCTCTGTAAGCATTAGACCATATGCGTTCAAACGATGAATTTTATTTTGTGTAAAGTTTAAATTTATAGCTGAATAAGTGAAATCCTACTGCTAAATTTGTACAAGGTCAAATTATTTGCATCACGTTTGTTTAGGCTGGGGTCAAAAAAACCCCGATGGGGTGACATTATTATAACAAATGATGGGCGAGGGGCGAGGGGCGATTGTTTGTTGGCCTCTGTCATCAACCCTCCGTCGTCTCCCCCACCGACCACTGCAGAATCCGCCGCGCCATTTCCTCATCCCCCTCCGGCGCCAGCCCCATCAAAATCACCGGATCCGGATGGTACACGTGCACCTGCGCCGCCGCCCACTCCCAACGCCCCGGCGCCAGCGCCAAATACCGCTGAAACAAATCCTGAAATTTCCCAACCGCCTTACGGCGGGTGATCCGTCCTCTCCGGCAACACCGCCGCCCGCCACGCCCAGTAAACGGCGGCCTGGGCCAGCACCGCTTCCTCCCGGGGGGCGTAGGTCACGGACATGTCCATGCAGCGGTCGGCCAGGGGCAGCCAGTGGGCGAG
>JAABTD010000417.1 GCA_011390065.1 Desulfobacteraceae bacterium | reverse complement strand
CGCATGACGCCGAAGTCGGAGACGTCCGACAGGGACAGCGTAATGATCCGGATGCCGGCCTCGGCAAGAATGGCCGTCGCTTCCGCCAGACTGCCCGCCTTGTTCTCGAGATAGACGGAGACCTGTTCGATTTTCATGCCCGTTCCTCCTGTCGTTCGAAGTTGGGTCTTTGATATTGTAAGAGGTCCGGACCGGGGACGATTGTCCCGGGTCCGAACCGAAGGGGATGGTATGGCGAATTTTTGGGGTTATTTCAAGGGTTGTTTTGGGGCTGTGCGAAACGGGATGTGGTGTTGAGGCGATCGATTCGTCAGGCTGTTCTGGATTCGCCCGCGGGATTCGCGTTTGGCGTGAGATTAACAGCGTTCTGAAGAATCTCGGCAATCCAGTCATCAACGCCTTTTCCCGCCTTTTCGGCTGCCATGACAACCGCTTTATGCTGTTCTTTAGAAAGGCGAACCGTCAATTGACCTGAAAAAGGCGGATTCGGCTTTTCCCCTAGTTCCCGGCAAAAATCAAGATAATCTTCCACTGATTCTTCGAAAGCGTTGCGAAGATCGGTTACCGTTTGTCCTTGGAAAGTAACGACATCCCGTATATTGGCGATCTCGCCATGGAAAATATCGGCTTCGTCGTCAAAAATCACGCGGGCTAGATACCCTTTGTAGTTCATCATGGTGCAACTCCTGCTTCTGTCAAAAAGCGACGAACGGACATCAGTGCGCCCTTATCGGTTTCTTTTTTCGGATGGGGCCTGTGAAACACCGCCCGGACATCTTTCAGAGCGACCCTGACTCTGGAGCCCCGCCCCTCCGATAACTCAGCGCCGCAAGCGATCAATAGCTTCTCTACGTCTTTCCAGGCGATGTTGGACCGAACCGGATCATGGAAAATGGCCAACAGAGTTTTGCGATGTTTCGATGTCATAACGGCCGTCAGCATATCAGAACGGATGGCTCGAAGCAACGGCGTAGTGCTCGTCCCACTTGCCCCCACCCACCCCCTGTGCTATAAAACAGCGCCGCTCCGGAACAGGTCCGGCGCGGGCCAAGCGGGATGAATCTTTACACAGGAGGCAAAAAATGAAACGACTCTCGCTGATCGGAATGGTTGGGTTTGTGCTGGTGCTGGTTTTCGCAATGTCGTCGTACGCCGACAGCCGTTACGGAAATTCAACATGGCCAAGCCGGCTGGAAAACGGGGCCCTGAAGGTTCGGGGGCCGGGATACGGCTCCTGGGGGACCGGGTGGGTGACCGTGGCCACGGGCGTCTCCGGATACCAGGAGATCGGCACGTCCAAGGGGCCGGTGCTGGTTTACCAGAAGGGCAACCAGTGGACCGCCGTCATGCTCGATTTTAATACCGGCGCGAAGTCCAACAGCCGGAATTTCAGCGCGGCCACGTCCATTTTCCGGGGCGGACAGTACGGGGCTATCCTGAAATCGGGCAATAAATGCTATGATTTCAGCTGGGACCAGCTCAAGGCGGTTGCCTGCCAGTAGGCGCCGCGTCCTTTTCAAGTTGTTTTCCCGAGAAATCGGGGAAATCCCCGAGCCCCCCTTTACCCAAAGGGGGGCTTTTCTCCATCTCCCATTTTAAAACCTCACGAAAATGATGCCCGGACCCGGCCATCACCCATCGGCCTTCCGGCCCCGCCACCGCTCGATGGCCTTTTCGACATAGGGCTGAACGTGGTCCGCCACCTTCCGGTACCCGTCGGCGTTGGGGTGGATGCCGTCTTCCCGGTTGAGCGCCGGTTCGCCGGCCACGCCTTCCAGGATGAAGGGGATGAAGATCACATCGAAGTCCACCGCCAGATTCGGATACACGTCCTCGAAGGCGCGGATGTAATCCTCCCCGAGGTTTTTGACCATTTTCATGCCGGCCAGCACCACGACCACGTCGCGTTTCTGGAGGATGCGGATGGTGGCCGCGATGTTCTTTTTGACGGCCTCGGGGTCCACGCCGCGGAAGCCGTCGTTGGCGCCGGTTTCGAGGATGAGGATGTCGGGGTTCAGCCGCAGGATCCACTCGGTCCGCGACAGGGCCCCGGCGCTGATTTCGCCGCTGATGCCGGCGTTGATCACTTTGACGGGGTAGCCCGCTTTTTGGAGGTTCCGCTCCAGCACGGCCGGGTAGGCATGGTCTTCGGGGACGCCGAGGCCTTCGGTGAGGCTGTCGCCCATGGCGACGATGGTGATGGGCGAATCCGCATCCGCGCCGGCGGCCGGTGTCGCCAAAAGGGCGAAAACGATGGGGATGATGAGAAAAACGGTGCAACGTCTCAATGTCATGGCTCTACTCCTCCGTCTGTTCCCTTAAGAAAATCACGGGACGTTGTTTTAAGATGGACAGGGACGCCGACAGTCCCACGGCGACGACCAGCAGGACGGTGGCGGCCCCCATGAGCAAACTGGCGCCGGGGTAGGGCCGGTAGGCGATGTCCAGCACCCGGACGCTGATGATCCAGGCCCCGGTCTGGGAGATGGCCAGGGCCAGGGCCGCGCTGATGAAGCCGATGATCAGGTTTTCCAGGGTGAAGACCGTCAGCACGAACCGGCTTTTGGCGCCCAGCACCTTGAAGTAGACCGCCTCCTGGGTCCGGGCGAACCGGGTGGCCAGCACCGAGCTGACGATGATGAGCACCCCGGCCAGCAGGCTGAACAGGGTGAAGAACCGGACCACCACCGAGAGCCGGT
>JAABTD010000209.1 GCA_011390065.1 Desulfobacteraceae bacterium | reverse complement strand
TTCCAAAAAACAGTGGCTTTCCCTTTCCCGCCTGTTCCTCCGCAAAGGATTGATGGTCCAGGACGACGAATACGGAAGCCTGAAACTCACGGACAAAGCATGGGCGGTTTTCCGGAACGAGCAACAAATATTCGGCCGGCTGCAGGAGGAGACCCGGCCGCGGGCGACTGCAACGCCGAAGGATATGGATTACGACCAGGGCCTTTTCGAGCGCCTGCGGCGGAAGCGAAAGGCGCTGGCCGACGCCGCCAATGTGCCGCCCTACGCGGTTTTTCCGGACAAGACCCTGATGGAAATGGCCGCCTATTTCCCTCAGTCCCGGGACAGCCTGCCGGCCATCCACGGCATCGGCGAGGTGAAGCTGCAAAAATACGGGTCGGCATTTCTCGATGTCATTATAGCGTACTGTCGGGAAAACGGCATCGAGGAAGTCCCCAAACCCCCTCTGCCCGGGCCGGCGCCCCTGTCGTCAACCGCCTCTAAACCGCCGTCCCAACGGCGGCCCGTCATCATCGGAGACGCTTACAACAGCGGTCGGTCGATAGCGGATCTCATGAACGACTTCAACATCAAGCAAGGGACGGTCATCGACAACCTCCAGCGGTTTGTTCAGGAGGAAGGCGGCGTGCTGCGGCCGGACGGACTGGAGGGGCTGATCAGCGTTGGGCCGGATCTGAAACAGTGCGCCATGGACGCCTTCGGAGAACTGGGGGCGGAGCGGTTGAAACCGATTTACGACGCCATGGAGGAGGCGGTCGGATATGATGATTTGAAGTTGATGCGGTTGCTTTATTGGTCCCAGTGACCGGCGCGGAGTCGCGGATACTCGAAACCATTTTGGATCTCGGAGAAAATGGAGGTCAACATGCCAGACAAAGGCAAAGAAAAAACCAAGGAACAACCCAAATCCTCGCCCCAACCGGAATCGCCGACATCCAGACTGATCAAGGTTTTGGAGGAGCGCCGAGGGGAACGCCATATCATCGTGCTTCAGGATTTTCCCGATCCGGACGCCCTTTCCACCGCTTACACCCATCAGATGGCCTGCAAGCAGTTCGATATCGAAACGGACATCGTCCACTGCGGCAGGATCAGCCATCAGCAGAACGTGGCCCTGGTTCGGTTGTTGAACATCGAGTTGATCCGATACGAGGGGAACATGGATCTCAAAGCTTACGCCGGGGCTGTTTTCCTGGACAATCAGGGAACGACCGCCACGCAGTTGGCCAAAGAGTTGCGCAACGCCGGAGTGTCGCCGGTGATTATCGTGGATCATCATGAATCCCAGAAGGAAATCGAGGCGCCCTTCACCGACATCCGCCGCGCCATCGGGGCCACCGCCAGCATCTACGCGGAATATCTCCAACAGGGGCTTCTGATCCTCGACCCGTCCGTCCAGGATCATGTGCGGATCGCCACGGCGCTGCTGCACGGCATTATCACGGACACCAACGGTTTTGTTCACGCGCAGCATGAGGATTTTCAGGCAGCCTCCTACCTGAGCCGCTTCAAGGATGCGGACCTGCTGCGCCAGATCATGCGCCAGGAGCGATCCCGCCAGACCATGGAGGTTACGGAGCGGGCGTTGCGGAACCGGGCCATCGCCGAGAGCTTTTCCATCAGCGGCATCGGCTACCTGCGCACCGAAGATCGCGACGCAATCCCCCAGGCGGCCGATTTTCTCCTGACCGAAGAAAATGTTCATACCGCCATCGTCTACGGCATCGTCTCCGGAGAAGGGTGGGACGAAACCCTGATCGGGTCGTTCCGCACCACCAAAATCACCCTGGACCCCGACCAGTTCATCAAGGAAGCCTTTGGAAAAGACGCTTCCGGCCATTATTTCGGCGGAGGAAAGCTGTCGGCGGGCGGGTTCCAGATCCCCATCGGATTTCTGGCAGGGGGCGCAAAAGAGGAATACCAGCAACATAAATGGAACCTCTACGACGCCCAGATCAAACAGAAAATTTTCGCCAGGATCGGGGTCGACAAAAAAAAGGACGACTGAAACGCATCATTTTAAGGATCCGGCAGGCGCCAACGCCGATTCGGCCGCCAGTCGCCCCAGGGTCCGGATGCCGCGTTCGACAGAATCCGTGAACGGATATCCGCAGCCGATGCGGATGTAATTCCGGTGTACGCCGGCGGCGGAACAGACCGAACCCGGAAGGATGGCAATGCGGTTTTCCAGGGCCTTCCGATAAACGACGTCGCCGTCCACCGCTTCGTTGAGCTGGACCCACAACAGAGAGCCGCCCCTGGGAACCGCCAGTCGGGTGTCGGACGGAAACGATGCCTGGACGGACAGGGCGGTCCGGATCACCTGCCGGCGGAGCGCCGCCCTCAACCCGCGCAAATGTCGCTCCCAGGAGGCGTCGGCCAGAAATCGGGCCATGACGTACTGGTCCAGCGTCGATGTGCAAACCGTGACGCCGGCCTTCAGTCGCAGAATCCGCTCCCGGAACGGCTCGCCGGCGATGACCCACCCTACCCGCAATCCGGACGCTCTTTCCGCCTTCAATGCCTATGAACCCGCCTATGTCTCCCTGGAGACCGACGAGGATGGGGTGATCCCCGAGTCCCTGGCCGCCACCCTGGCGTCGGGGGGCGTGAAATTCATCTATCTCGCCCCCACCCTCCAGAATCCCACCGGCCGCACCATCCCCCTGGACCGACGGAAAGAAATCGCCCGGATCATCCAGCGCCACGACGCGCTGCTGGTGGAAGACGACCCCTACGGCGCGTTGCGCTACCGTGGGGAGGATCTGCCCCCCATCCAGACCTTCGCGCCGGAAAACGTCGTCTATGCGTCCACGCTCTCCAAGGTGTTCGCTCCGGGTCTCCGGATCGGCTTCTGCACCGCTCCCGAGGCGATCCGTCGATGGCTGGTGCGGGTGAAACAGGGGACCGATCTCCACACCAGCACGTTCAACCAGGCCCTGGCGGCCGAATATCTTTCCGGCGGTCATCTCCAGCGCCGCCTGCCGAAAATTCTCGATCTGTATCGCCCCCGCCAGGCGGCCATGCTGGACGCCCTGGACCGGTATTTTCCAAAAACGTTCCGATGGTCCAGGCCCGACGGCGGGATGTTCATCTGGGTGGAAGGCCCCCGGGGAATGGATATGGCATGGGTCTACCGGGCGGCCGTCGAACGTAACGTCGCCTTCGTGCCGGGAAAATTCTTCTACGCCCGAGAAGGCAAAGGCATCGAAACCATGCGCCTCAATTTCACCATGGCCGGTGAAGCGGCGCTGGATGACGCCGTCAGAACCCTGGCGTCCGCGGTGTCGGCCTGCTCCCGGGGGAGGGAGGAAGATCGTCGCCGGAATCCGGCGTCCTGGGCGGCATGACCATATGAACGCGGGAAAGCGCCGATTCGGCTCTGCCGCCCAAGGTGTTGCTGTCGATCATGAGGCCGACGCCGATGATGTCCGGAACCTGCTCATGTTCCGGAAAGGCGAGGCGATAATCTTCGGTGATCCGCCGGGCGACGTTCTGCCGGCGGCCCAGGCGTTCCTTTCCGAATCCCACGGCAATGTAGCGCATGAAATCAGCGTAGTCGGGATCACTGGCCACCGGTCCTGACCACGGACGGTTGGCCCAGACATAGGCCACGCTCCGGGGAATTTCATATCCCTCGAATTCACGGGCGGTGCTGTCGAAAAAGACGAGCAGGTAAAACGCGGCATCATTTTTCCCCGAATCCCGCAAGTCCGCTTCCGGCGAAGGCAGGACCAGGGGCGTAAAGGTGAACCGGATCAACGGGTCGGCCTCTGCGTCGATGCGAAACCCCTCGGGGGTGATCCGCATCAGCACCTTGTTTTCAATCCCTCTGAGCAATTTTTCGCGATGGAAAAGCGCCAGCCGGAACCGGGCGTCGTAAACGGGGCCGGGTTTGCTCACCAGGCGCAGTTGCCCGTCATCGATAAAAAAATAGCAGGGATCGCCAATTCCCCTTTGCCAGCCGTTTTTCTCCATCCAGCGGTAAAACGGTTCGCCCGGGGAAACCGCATCTTGATGGCTGAAGTCGGCGATGACGACCGGGGACGCTTCCACCGCAACTGCAATGACCGGCCCTTTAATAAAAACAAGCGCCCCCGTCAGGATGCCGGCAATGAATCGTCGGACGCATGGTTTCATGTGCATTTTAAACCCTCTTTTATGAATTTGGATCGCCGGGCGGAAACCGATCGTCAGGGTTCCTGGACCATCCGGGGCATCCTGATTCGATTCTGGAGGAAAACATCCCGGCTTGTCAAACCCTCATCCTCCGGAAACGCGAAAACGCCCTGACCATCCGGCCTTTTCCATCCAAACCATTATGGCGTAGACGCCAAAAATCACTTCCTGACGCAACGCCCCATCGAATGTTGCACCACGCGTTGCAAAACGCGCGGTGCAACATCGCTTCAACGGATAAACCGTTTTTTGGCATTGATCATCGTTTCGGCCATTCACCTGCCTGCGCCCCTTCAGGGTGCATTTGGTTGGTCGATCCCACCCTGGGGTTGAAACCCCAGGCTATATGCCATTGCCGCTCTGCGGCATTCATTGGCCGAAATGATGATCAAGGCCCGTTTTTTCATCCATTATATTAATGTGTTGGAATTTTATCTCCGGCATTCGCCATTGTGCAACATCTCCGTTGCACCCACACCCTGGACAGCACTTCACCTTCTCAATCCGCTGAAATAACGACTGAATCCGACAACACTCTCCTGGCATGGCAATTGCTTCCCGGTTGATGGCGACACCAATCAAAGAGAGGCAACGCAACCCATGTTCCGACGCATCGAAAGGCTCCGCAACAGCCTCGTACTTAAACTGATCCTCACCGTCGAGCTGATCTTTCTGGTGGGCATCTCCACCTGGGCCTATTTCAACATCCGGTATCAGAAAGAAAAGGTGATGGACGAAATCATGGTGGGCGCCGATCGGCTGGGCAACACCATCAAACTGGGCACCCACTACGCCATGATGCTCAACTCCCGGGACGACATCAACCAGATCATCCAGAACATCGGCAGCCAGAAAGAAATCGAGAACATCCGAATCTACAACAAGGAGGGTCAGATCAAGTTCTCCAACCGGCCCGAGGAGATGGACCGGCGGACCAACATCAAGGACGAGGCCTGCTACATCTGCCACCAGAAAGACCCGCCCATCGCCACGCTCGCTCTGGAAGACCGGACCCGCATTTTCAGGGATGAAACCGGCAATCGCCAACTGGGGATCATCACCCCCATCTGCAATGAACCGGGGTGCGCCACGGATGCATGCCACGTCCACCCTCAGGGCAAGAAGATCCTGGGGGCGCTGGACCTGGCGATCTCCCTGCGTAAAACGGATCGCGATATCCGGATTTTTCAAAACGGCATCATCGCCTTTGCCGTCTCAATCTTCCTCATCACCTCCGCCATCATGTCGGCGTTCATGGTCCGGTTCGTCAACCGGCCGATCAATCGCCTGATCGACAGCACCCGGCGCATCGCCCGGGGCGAATACGGCCGGCCGGCGCCGGTGGACCGGAGGGATGAGATCGGACAGCTGGCCATGGCCATCAACCGGATGGGAGGAGAGATCCAGGACAAGCAGGCCGAACTCAACCAGCAGAAGGACGAATACCAGAATCTTTTTGAAATGGTGCCCTGCTTCATCACGGTGCAGGACCGGAATTTCCGGCTCATCAAATACAATCGGGAGTTTGAAGAGCATTTCCAGCCGGAGCCGGGCGACTACTGTTACCATGCTTACAAAGGCCGGGATGAAAAATGCGAGAACTGCCCGGTGGAACGGACCTTTGAAGACGCTCAGTCCCACTATGGAGAGGAGACCGGGCGCAACCGGGACGGCGGGGTGACCCATTGGGTTTCCAAGACCGCGCCGCTCAAAAACACCCGGGGCAAGATCACGACCGCCATGGAAATGAGCCTCGACATCACCCCGGTCAGACAGCTCGAAGCCGAGTTGATCCGATCGGAGAAGAAGTACCACGCCATTTTCAACAACATCCCCAATCCGGTCTTCGTGCTGGACACGGAACAATTGACGGTGATCGACTGCAACGACCGGGTAAAGGATGTCTACGGATACGACCGGGAGGGCATGATCGGCCTCGCTTTTCCGGATCTTTTCCGCAACGGAGCGGACCGGGCGTCCATAGCGCGATCTCTGCGCAACTCCCAGACCATGGACAAAGCCCGGCACAGCACCCGGGACGGCAAGCCGATCTACGTCAACCTCAGGCTGTCGCCGTCCGAATACTCAGGGCGGCAGGTGCTCCTGGTCACCGCCAGCGACATCACCAAACGGCTGGACGCCGAAGGGCAGCTCATCCAGGCCAGCAAACTGGCCACCCTGGGTGAAATGGCCACCGGCGTGGCCCACGAGCTGAACCAGCCCCTGTCGGTGATCAAGACCGCCTCCTCCTTCTGCCTGCTCAAGTTCAACCGGAACGAGACCATAGCAGAGGAACTGATGATCCGAATGCTCCGGAAAGTGGACAGCAACGTGGACCGGGCCACCCGCATCATTCAGCACATGCGCCAGTTCGCCCGGAAGTCGGACCTTCAGCTGGCCCGGGTCCAGGTGGAGGCGGTAATGGAAAAGGCCTGCGAATTTTTCAGCCAGCAACTCAAGGTGCGGGGCATCGAGGTGGACTGGGACATGGAACCCGACCTGCCCCCCGTCAGGGTCGATGCCGCCCGCCTGGAACAGGTGTTCATCAACTTGCTCATCAACGCCCGTGACGCCATCGAGGATCGGCGCGAGTCTTTTGCCCATGCTGAAAACGGCCAGGGGGCCGCCCCGGACCGGCGGATCTTCCTGCGGGCCCGGCGCGAAACAGATCAGGTGCGCATCGAAGTGGCGGATACCGGCGATGGGATTCCGCCGGAAGCGGTGGACAAGGTGTTCGAACCGTTTTTCACCACCAAGGAGGTGGGAAAGGGCACGGGGCTGGGTCTGTCCATCTCTTACGGCATCATCCGGGACTGCGGCGGCAGCATCGAGGCGACATCGGAACCCGACGGCGGCGCCTGCTTCATCATCCGGTTTCCCGCGGCCCCGCCCGAGGATAATGAAAATGGGCGGAACGGGGATCTATTGAAAGAAAAGCTGATCGCGGAGCCCCAAGTCCCTCCCCCCTTGACGGGGGGAGGACAGGAGGGGGGTGAAAAATGTTGAAATTCCGATTTTTGCACCCCCTCACCCCGACCCTCTCCCGCCAGGGGAGAGGGAGACAGGAAATTCATTTATGGACGACACCATTTTACTGGTTGACGACGAAGAAGACATCCGCGAGGTGCTGAGCATCTCCCTCATGGATGCCGGGTACACGGTTTACACGGCCGAAAACGGCGAAGAAGGGCTGCGGCTGTTCCATGAGCACAGGCCCCCCGTGGTGCTGACGGACATCAAGATGCCCGGCATGGACGGCATCGAGCTGCTGCGCCGCATCAAAACCGAGGACCCCGAAACCGAAGTGATCATGATCACCGGCCACGGCGACATGGACCTGGCCATTCGCAGCTTCAAGGACGAAGCCGTGGATTTCATCACCAAGCCCATCGACGTGGACGCCCTCCGGATCTCCGTCAACCGGGCCCGGGAGAAAATCCTCATCCGGCGGAAACTGGCCGAATACACCCATCACCTGGAATCCCTGGCCTATGAAAAATCGAAGCAGCTGGAAGCGGTCCGCAAAGGCATGGATCAGTACGCGCCCGACGCCTCCCCCGATGAATTGCTCAGCCGCTTCAAGGCGGCTTTCGACCACCTGCCCTGCTATATCACCGTCCAGAACCCCAACCTGCGCTTCACGGCCGTCAACAGCCGGTTCCGGGAGGATTTCGGCGAGGGCGAAGGCCAGTTCTGCTATACCCTGCTTCGGCGGCAATCCGAACCTTGCCCGGAATGCCCGGTCCGGGAGACCTTTGGTTCCGGCGGATCCCACCAGCTGGAGACCGAATGGACGGCGCCGGACGGAACCGTCCGCAACGTTCTGGTCATGACGTCGCCTTTGCGGAATGCCGACGGCGTCATCCTCCATGTCCTGTCCATGTCCACCGACATCGCGGATGTCCTGAACCTCCAGGATCACCTCACCTCCCTGGGGCTCATGGTGGGGTCGGTTTCCCATGGGATCAAGGGGATGCTCACGGGCCTGGACGGCGGCGTCTATATGCTCAACAGCGGACTGGCCAAGGAAAACCGCGAACAGGTCCAGGAAGGACTCGACGTGGTCAAAGGGATGGTGGAGAAGATCCGGAAAATGGTCCTCGACATCCTCTTCTACGCCAAGGACCGGGACCTGAAGCGGGAACGGATCGACGCAACCGGCTTTGCCGAGGACCTGGCCGGCGTGATCGGCCCCAAGGCCCGGGAGGCGAACGTGACCTTCACCCAAAAAATCGATCCCTCCCTGGGGGATTTCGAAGTGGATGCCGGATTCCTCCGTTCCGCCATCATCAACGTCCTGGAAAACGCCGTGGAAGCCTGTGCCGAGAACGCATCCAGGGACCGCGGGGACGAAAAATCTTTCACCCCTACCAATACCATCGAATTTGCTGTAGAATCAGAAAACGGCCGGATCCGATTCGACGTAAGCGACACCGGCGTCGGCATGGACGAAGAGACCCGTCGCCACATGTTCGACCTCTTTTTCTCCGCCAAAGGACGCAAAGGCACCGGCCTCGGACTGTTCATCGCCAACAAGGTCATCCAGCAGCACGGGGGAGAGATTCAGGTGGAATCGGAAGTGGGGGAAGGGACGAAGATATCGGTGTTCGTACCGAAAATCCCCCCCGCCCCCCTTTAGAAAAAGGGGGTTTCCCGCTGTTTTTCCTCCTTTTCAAAAGGGGGACTGAGGGGCACTTTAAACAGAGGACTTACCGGCATGTCATCTGAAAACGAATGGCGCATCGTTCTCATCGACGATGAATCCGATATCCGGGAGATTACGTCCATCACCCTGGAGGATGCCGGGTACCGGGTTGCTGCGGCCGCCGATGGGGAGGCGGGGCTGGCCGTGTGCCGGGAGACATCGCCCCAGATCGTGGTGACCGACATCCGGATGCCGAAAATGGACGGCATCGAGGTGCTCTCGGCCCTGAAGAAGGAGCGGCCCGAGGTGGAGGTGATCGTGGTCACCGCCTTCGGCGAAATGGACGTGGCCATCCAGGCCCTGCGGCTCGACGCCTCCGACTTCATCACCAAACCCATCAGCAACGACGCCCTCCATCTGGCACTGGACC